>JBAUWM010000554.1:0-2478 GCA_049583775.1 Nocardioides sp. | reverse complement strand
CTCAGTCGCGCCCGCGACCGGGTCCGCACGTCGCTCCGGCTCAGCCCACTCACCCGAGGAGACCTGTCATGACTGGGACTCTGCGTCAGATGCTGGCCTGCCACTGGTCCGCGCGCCGCATCCAGCGCTATCTCGACGCCGACCCCGCTGCAACGCTGACGCCCAGAGAGATCTCGCGCCTCGAGGGGCACCTCGCGACGTGCGAAAGGTGCACCTCGGTCGCCGCGGAGCACCGGGCCCTGCACCGAGCGTTGTCGCTGTGGTCCGGAGGGGCTGGCGTCGATCCTCGATCGGTCGACCGGGTCCGCGACTTCTTGTTCACCATCAACGACGAGAACACCGCATGACCATGGATCAGCCGACCGCCGCCACGTCGTCAGCCGCCTGGTCGGACGGCTAGAACAACGAAGGCCCCGGCTTAGTGCCGGGGCCTTCGATGACTCATGCCGTGAGGTCGAGCTGTACTCCTACTGCTAGGGCTAGATGTCGTAATAGAGCTCGAACTCGTGCGGGTGCGGCCGCAGCTGGACCGGCAGGATCTCCTGGGTGCGCTTGTAGTCGATCCACGTCTCGATCAGGTCGGGAGTGAAGACGTTGCCCGCCGTGAGGAACTCATGGTCGGCCTCGAGCGAGTCGAGGACCGCGTTGAGCGACGTCGGCACCTGGTTGATGTCGGCCATCTCGTCCGGCGGCAGCTCGTAGATGTCCTTGTCGACCGGAGCGGGCGGCTCGATCTTGTTCTTGATGCCGTCGAGACCAGCCAGCAGCAGCGCCGAGAAGGCGAGGTACGGGTTGGCCGACGGGTCGGGGCAACGGAACTCGATGCGCTTGGCCTTCGGGTTCGAGCCGGTGATCGGGATACGCACACAGGCCGACCGGTTGCGCTGGGAGTAGACCAGCGAGATGGGGGCCTCGAAACCCGGCACCAGGCGGTGGTAGGAGTTCACCGTCGGGTTGGTGAAGGCCAGCAGCGACGGGGCGTGCTTGAGAAGACCGCCGATGTAGTGGCGGGCCATGTCGGAAAGGCCGCCGTAGCCGGTCTCGTCGTAGAACAGGGGCGTGCCCTGGTTCCAGATCGACTGGTGCACGTGCATGCCGGAACCGTTGTCACCGAAGATCGGCTTGGGCATGAACGTGGCCGTCTTGCCGTTGCGCCACGCGGTGTTCTTGATGATGTACTTGAACTTCATCACGTCGTCGGCGGCCTTGAGCAGCTCGTCGAACCTGTAGTTGATCTCAGCCTGACCGGCAGTACCGACTTCGTGGTGCGCGCGCTCGACGTGCAGGCCCGACTTCTCGAGCTCGATCACCATCTCGTCGCGGAGCTCACCGAAGTGGTCGGTGGGGGCGACGGGGAAGTAACCGCCCTTGTACTTGACCTTGTAGCCGCGGTTGTCGTTCGCGAACGCGTCACCCGTGTTCCAGGCGCCAGCGACCGAGTTGATCTCGTAGAAGCCGGTGTTCTGCTTGGTCTCGAAGCGCACGTTGTCGAAGACGTAGAACTCGGCCTCAGGTGCGAAGTACGCGGTGTCACCGATGCCCGTGGTCCCGAGATAGGCCATGGCCTTCTTGGCGATGTTGCGCGGGTCGCGCGAGTAGGGCTCGCCGGTCAGCGGGTCGTGGATGAAGAAGTTGACCACCAGGGTCTTTGCGATCCGGAAGGGGTCGAGGTAGGCCGTGGTCGGGTCCGGGAAGAGCTGCATGTCGGACTCATGGATGGCCTGGAAACCACGGATCGAGGAGCCGTCGAAACCGAGGCCGTCCTCAAAGACGCTCTGATCGAACGACGAGACCGGCACCGTGAAGTGCTGCATGACGCCGGGCAGGTCGCAGAAACGGACGTCGACCATTTCGACGCTCTCGTCCTTCAGATAGCGAAGCAGCTCGTCGCTGTTCTGGAACATTCGTCCTCCTTGGTCGACCCAGGGAGGGTCCGACCGACAGAAACTTGGTCTGAAACCCGACGCGATGCTGCGCCGAGCGTTGGTCCGAACGTATGAACGGACTGTTGCTCGACCGTATCGGGTTTGTTTCACCCGTGTAACGGCTGGTCGGCTTGCGGCGTCTCGGTACGCCTGCCTCGTTCCTCGGCGGGCTACTCGACGACCGAGGGGGATGTTCATCGAGTAGGGCTCCCGGCTGAGGAACGAGGCCGTGCTGGCCGTATCGAGATGCGGTGAGGTGACAGTCGGCGTCGCGTGGTCGCGGCTGCTGGTTGGCTTGCGGCGTCTCGGTACGCCTGCCTCGTTCCTCGGCGGGCTACTCGACGACCGAGGGCTGCGTGCATCGAGTAGGGCTCCCGGCTGAGGGACGAGGCCGTGGTGGCCGTAGCGAGATGCGGTGAGGTGACAGCCGGCGGGGAGTGGACGTCGCTGGTTGGCTTACGGCGTCTCGGTACGCCTGCCTCGTTCCTCGGCGGGCTACTCGACGACCGAGGTACGCCTGCCTCGTTCCTCGGCGGGCTACTCGACGACCGAG
>JBAUWM010000553.1:0-8583 GCA_049583775.1 Nocardioides sp. | reverse complement strand
GCTGAATGTGGTGGCTCGGGTCTGCGCGCGCCGGTGCTTGGCGAGGCGCGCACGGGTGAAGAGCTCGGGCGCACGTTCCCCTCGACCCCGGTGCGCACGTCGGCGGCCGGGCACGTGGTGAGCGTCGTCCCTGACAAGCCCGCGATCGTCGTGGCTACCCCGGGGGCCGAGCCCGTTGCGGCGGCTGGCTACGCCGCTGTCGTGCTGCTCGACACCTGGCTGCTGCTCGGCCGTGACGACCTCCGCGCCGAGGAGGAGGCGCTACGCCGGTGGAGTAATGCCGTCGCCCTGGTGCGGCCCGGGGGAGTGGCCGTGGCCGTCGGTGACCCCGGCCAGCGGGCGCTCCAGGCCTTGGTGCGCTGGGACCACGCCGGCTTCGCGCTCCGCACCGCCCACGAGCGGCAGGAAGCGCGTCTGCCACCCGCGGCTCGACTGGCCACCGTGACCGGAGAGCCCGGGGCGCTCGACGACGTCGTGACTCTCCTCGGACAACCCGACTACCTGGAGGTGCTCGGGCCCGTGCCAGCCGCCGAGGGGGGCGAACGACTAGTGGTGCGGGCGCCGCGCAGCCACGGCGCCGAGCTGTCTCGCGCGTTGGGTGAGCTGCAACGGATGCGATCGAGCCGCAAGCTGGACGCCGTCCGGATCCAGGTCGACCCCCTCAGCCTCTGACGGCGGGTCACCGACAACCCGACCACCTCGGTGGTCGTGCGTGCCGATGGCGAAACGCGCCGACACCACGCCTCGGCCAGCGTGCAGGGCGCGCTCCTCAGTAGACTCGGGGGCTGCATCCGACCGACGAGGGAGTTCCGTGGCCATCCAGCCGATCCGGCTCTTCGGCGACCCGGTGTTGCGCAAGCCAGCCGTGGAGGTCGTCGACTTCGACAAGGAGCTGCGCACCCTGGTGGCCGACCTGAGCGACACCATGCTCGACGCCCCCGGCGCCGGGCTGGCGGCGCCCCAGATCGGTGTCGGGCTGCGGGTGTTCACCTGGCACGTCGACGGCGAGCTCGGCTACTTGATCAATCCCGACCTGACCCTTTCTGAGGAGATGCAAGACGGGCTCGAAGGCTGCCTGTCGTTGCCCGAGCTCACCTACGAGTGCCGCCGGGCGCTCTCGGTCGTGGCCCGCGGGTTCGACGTGCACGGAGAGCCGGTGGTGATCGAGGGGTCCGACCTGCTGGCCCGCGCGATCCAGCACGAGACCGACCACCTCGACGGCGTGCTCTTCATCAACCGGCTCGACGCCGCGGCCCGCAAGGCAGCGATGAAGGAGATCCGCGAGTCGGAGTGGTTCGGTCTCGAACAGCCGCGGGTCAAGGTCAGTCCCCACGCCACGCGCGGGCTCGGCATCTGATGCGTCTCGTCTTTGCCGGCACCCCCGAGGTGGCCGTTCCGTCCCTGGACGCCATCGCGGCCTCGCCCCACGAGCTGGTCGGCGTGGTCACCCGACCCGATGCGCCTTCGGGCCGTGGCCGGAGACTCGTCGCGAGTCCGGTAGCCCAACGCGCCGACGAGTTGGGTGTGCCCGTGCTGAAGCCTGACCACCCGCGCGACCCCGAGTTCCAGCAGGCGCTGCGCGATCTCGCTCCTGACTGCTGCCCGGTCGTGGCCTACGGAGCGCTGCTGCCCGAGTCGGCGCTCGAGATCCCGCCGCTGGGGTGGGTCAACCTGCACTTCTCGTGCCTGCCGGCGTGGCGTGGCGCCGCGCCCGTGCAGCACTCGCTCTGGGCTGGCGACGAGGTCACCGGAGCCACCACGTTCCGCATCGTCAAGGCCATGGATGCCGGGCCGACATTCGGCGTCATGACTGAGCTGGTGCGCCCCGGCGACACCGCCGGTGACCTGCTCGGCCGACTAGCCGAAGGCGGCGCCGGACTCCTCGTCGCCACCCTCGATGCGCTCGAGCTCGGCACCATCGAGGCCCGGGAGCAGCCCACTGATGGGGTCAGCTTCGCCCCGAAGATCACCGTCGATGACGCCCGTGTGGTGTGGACCGAGCCGGCCGAGTGGGTGGACCGCCGCATCCGTGCCTGCACTCCCGGCCCCGGCTCGTGGTCGACGCACGAAGGGCAACGGATCAAGATCGGTCCGGTCACCCTGACCGATGCAGTCGTGCCGGCCGGCGAGCTGCAGGTCGGCAAGCAGGAGGTGCTGGTGGGCACTGGCACCACCGCTGTGCGGCTCGGCGAGGTCAAGGCGTTCGGTAAGAAGCAGATGGCCGCGGCCGACTGGGCCAGAGGTGTGCGACTCGAGTCTGGCGTCCGCCTCGGAGACGAGCTTCTCACCGATGGGTGAGGCTCCCCGCCGGTCCCAGCCCGCGCGCAAGACGCCCCCGCGCAAGCCGGCAGCGCGCAAGCCAACAGTCGACCCGCCGCGTCAAGCCGCCTATCAGGTGCTGCGCGCCGTGCGGGTCGAGGACGCCTACACCAACCTGGTGCTCCCTGCCGTGATCACGCACTTCGGCCTCGACACGCGTGACGCCGCGTTCACCACCGAGTTGGCCGCCGGCACGATCCGCTGGCGCGGCACCTACGACGCCATTCTCGGACGCTGCGTCGACCGCGCCCTGTCGAAGGTCGAGGTGAAGGTGCTCGACGTCCTTCGGCTGGGCGTTCACCAGGTGCTGAACATGCGCGTGCCCACGCATGCCGCGATCAGCACGTCGGTCGACCTCGTACGCGCCGTGGGCAACCAGGGAGCCGCGGGCTTCACCAACGCTGTGCTGCGCAAGGTGGCCGCTCGCTCGCTTGACGAGTGGATCGCCGAGGTCGCCCCGGCTCGCGGCGTCGACCCTCAGCGCCACTGCGAGATCGCGTACAGCCACCCGGCGTGGGTGGTCGACGAGCTTCGTCGAGCGGTGGGCGTCGACGAGCTCGAGCAACTGCTCGTGGCCGATAACGTGGCCCCCCGCGTGACCCTGGTTGCCCGGCCCGGGAGAGCCGAGCGAGCCGAGCTTCCCGGAGAGCCGACGCCCTACTCGCCCTACGGGGTGGTGCTGGCCGGAGGAAGCCCGAGCGCGATCCCAGCCGTCGTCGAAGCCCGTGCGGGGGTGCAAGACGAAGGCTCGCAGCTGGTCGCGCTCGCGTTGGCGCGTGCCGAAGTGAACGGCCACGATCGGCGGTGGCTCGACCTGTGCGCCGGACCGGGCGGCAAGACCGCTCTCCTCGCAGCCCTGGCCGCCGAGCGAGGTGCCGGCGTGCTCGGCGTCGAGCGCGCCCCGCACCGTGCTGTTCTGGTGACCCGCGCCGTGACCGGCGCCGAGGGAGTTCTCGGTGTCATCGCAGCAGACGGCACCCGTCCGCCCCTGCGCCCCGGAAGTTTCGACCGGGTGCTCGTTGATGCCCCCTGCACCGGGTTGGGAGCCCTGCGTCGCCGACCCGAGGCCCGGTGGCGACGCAAACCCGACGACCTGCTCGAGCTCGTGTTGCTGCAGCGCGCGCTGCTGGGCAGTGCCCTTGAACTCGTGAGGCCCGGTGGCGTCGTGCTCTACGCCACGTGTTCACCGGTGCTCTCCGAGACCGCTGGCGTCGTGACCAGCGCGATGGAGGTTCATCCCGACGTGGTGCTCGAGGACGCCGCGGCACTGCTGCCCGACGTACCGAACGCCTCCGGCCCGCTCCTCGGCACGGTGCAGTTGTGGCCGCATCGGCACGGCACCGACGCCATGTTCCTCGCGCTGCTCCGCCGCACCGTCTGACTACCGACGTTGTCACGCGAGCGGCGCTAGCGTGGCTGCGTGCCGACCAAGCCACCCGCCGTCGAGATCGAGGTCGACAACCGGGTCGTGCGGGTGAGCAACCCCGACCGGGTGTACTTCCCAGACAGCGGCGCCACCAAGCTCGACCTGGTCGAGTACTACCTAGCTGTGGGTCCTGGCATCGTCAACGCGCTGTTCGAGCGGCCGTGCATGCTGCACCGCTTTCCGAAGGGGCTGGCCGGCCCGAAGGTGCACCAGAAGCGCCTGCCCGCGGGCGCCCCCGACTGGGTCGAGACGGTTGAGCTGCACTTCCCGCGCTGGAACCGCACGGCAGACGAGCTCTGCGTCACCGAGCTGGGCAGCATCATCTGGGCGGTGCAGATGTCGACGGTTGAGTTCCACCCCTGGAACAGTCGCCGAGCCGACCCCGAGAAACCCGACGAGTGGCGGATCGACCTCGACCCCGGACCGCTGTCTGACTACGGCCAGGTACGCCGCGTGGCCGATGTCGTGCACGAGGTGCTCGACGAGCTGGGAATGGTCGGGTACCCCAAGACCAGCGGGGGGAGCGGCCTGCACGTCTACGTTCGGATCACCCCCGAGCACGGCCACAAGGTCGTGCGTCAAGCCGCGCTGGCGTTCGCCCGCGAGGTCGAGCGGCGCGCCCCCGACGACGTCACCACTACCTGGTGGCGCAAGGACCGCGACCCGCATCACCTGTTCGTCGACTACAACCAGAACGCACGTGACCACACCATCGCCGCCGCTTACTCAGTACGTGGCTTCGGTGACGCCCGTGTGTCGGCGCCCCTGACGTGGGACGAAGTCGATGCCGCCGAGCCAGGCGACTTCACCATCTTCACCATGCCCGAACGGTTTGCCTCGATCGGTGACCCGCACGAGGGGATCGACGCCGTCGAGCACGACATCGCCCCGCTCCTTGACTGGTTCGCCCGCGACGAAGCGGCCGGTGCCGAGACACCCGACGAGCCGGCCGACTGAATCGGCCACATCGCCTGGGCCGGACCGTGATCACTACGCTGCTCGGGTGGGTATCCAGATCACGCCAAGTATTTTGAACGCCGACTTCGCCGCGCTCGGGGCAGAAGTTGCTCGGATCGGTAACGCCGACTGGGTGCACGTCGACGTCATGGACAACCACTTCGTGCCGAACCTGACCTTCGGCCTCGCGATGGTCGAGGCCCTGGCGCGGTCGACGACGATCCCGCTGGACGCCCACCTCATGATCGAGGACGCCGACCGCAACGCACCGGCTTACGTGGAGGCCGGGTGTGGATCGGTGACTTTCCATGTGGAGGCCACGCGCGCACCGGTTCGGCTGGCTCGCGAGATCCGGGCCGCAGGTGCGCGCGCCAGCATGGCGCTGAAGCCGGCCACCCCCATCGAGCCCTACGAAGACTTGCTGCCCGAGCTCGACATGCTGCTGATCATGACCGTCGACCCCGGCTTCGGTGGCCAGAAGTTTCTCGACCTGTGTCTGCCGAAGATTCGCCGAGCCCGCCAGCTGATGGACAAGCACGGGCTCGAGATGTGGCTGCAGGTCGACGGCGGAGTCTCGCTCGACACGATCGAGCGGTGCGCCGAGGCCGGCGCCGACGTGTTCGTCGCTGGGAGCGCTGTCTACTCCGCCGACGACCCTGACCGGATGGTTGCGCAGTTGCGGGCAGCGGCCGAGGCCGCCTCACCGAGGTGAGCACGCCGTACGGCGCCGCACGAGCGCCGTACCCCTTTCGTCGACACCAACAAGAAGCGCTGGACGCACTCGCGGCAGCCCGCGCCGACGACCGCAGGCGCACCTGGGTGGTGTTGCCGCCGGGCGCCGGCAAGACGCTCGTCGGCCTGGAGACCATCCGGCGCGAGGGAGTTCCGGCTCTCGTGCTGAGCCCCAACACCGCCATTCAGGGGCAGTGGCTCCGAGGCTGGCGCCAGATGGACCCCGACGCCACGATCACCGTTGACACCGACCGGGACCTGGCCGCGACCGTGACGTCGCTGACTTACCAGGCGCTGGCGGTTTTTGAGGACGAGGACGCCGAGGCAGTCGTGCCGGGGGAGGGCACACAGTCAGAGCTGGCCCGGCTGCACCCGAATGGTCGGGCCCTGGTCGAGACGCTGCGCGACCGAGGACCCGTCACGGTAGTGCTCGACGAGTGTCACCACCTGATCGAGACGTGGGGTCGCCTTCTTGCGGAGGTCCTCGACCTGCTGCCGGAGGCGATCGTGCTCGGCTTGACCGCCACGCCTCCGGCTTCGCTCTCGGCCGACCAGGGGGCGCTGGTGGGCGAGCTCTTCGGCGAGATCGTCTACGCCGCTTCCATCCCGGCCGTCGTGCGCGAGGGACACCTGGCCCCGTTCGCCGACCTGATCTGGCTCACCGAACCAACCGCCCACGAGCGGCAGTGGCTCGACGAGCAGAACCTCCGGTTCCGCGAGCTCACCACGGCCCTGCTCGATCCGGCATTCGGATCTGTCTCGTTCCTGTCGTGGGTCGATCGTCGCTTCGCTGGAGATCTCCCGATGGATGTCCTGCGCGCCACCGAACCCGAGCTGGTCGATGCGGCGTTGCGGCTGAGTCATGCGGCGCTGCTGCACGTACCTCCCGACGTGGTTCTTGGCGAGCAGCATCGGCGTGAACCGACCGGCGATGACTGGGCCCGTCTCGTGGGCGACTGGTATGTCGGGGTCCTGCGCGACAGCGTCGACGACCGTGACGTCGACGTGGTGGCCAGCCTGCGCCGGGTGCTTCCTACTGTGGGGTGGCAGCTCACCAAGCACGGTCTGCGGCGCGGTCGCAGCCCGGTCGACCGAGTGCTGGCGCGGAGCGAGGCCAAAGCAGGTGCACTCGTCGAGATCGTCACCGCCGAACACCGGGTGCTGGGCGATCGTCTGGCCATGCTCGTGATCTGCGACCACGAAGTCGCCTCGGCCACGTTGCCGGCCGACCTCGAGGGCGTCGTCCCGCTGCGTGCGGGATCGGCCAGGCAGGCGCTCGCGCACTTGGTGGCCGACCCGATCACCGGGCCGCTCTGGCCACTCATGGTGACGGGGCGCACGGTGGCGGCGGCACCCGACGTGCTCAACCGATTGCGTGCCACCTGTCCCGACCTCGAACTGGTCGTCGGCGAACCCGACACTGATGGCATCGCCGAACTGGCCGGCTCGTGGTCGAGTCGTCAGTGGGTGCCGATCGTCACCGAGTTCTTCACCCAGCGGCGCTGTCAGGTGTTGGTGGGTACCCGCGCCCTGCTCGGTGAAGGCTGGGACGCCCCAGCAACGACAGGCTTGGTCGACCTCAGCACGACCACCACACCCGGGTCGATCGTGCAGACCCGAGGTCGCGCGTTGCGCCTCGATCCCGAAGACCCGACCAAGGTCGCCATCAACTGGACGGTCTGCGCGGTCAGCGCGGCGCACCCGCGCGGCGACAACGACTGGCAGCGCACGGTGCGCAAGCACGACGGCTACTTCGGCGTCGACGACACCGGCGACGTGGTCGACGGGGTGGCGCACGTGCACCCGTCGTTCTCCCCGTACTCGGCGCCGCCGGTCAGTTCATTCGCTGCGACCAACGCGCACATGCTCATGCGGGCGGAGGCTCGAACCACGATTCGCGACG
Organism: Nocardioides sp.; assembly: GCA_049583775.1. GTDB lineage: Bacteria > Actinomycetota > Actinomycetes > Propionibacteriales > Nocardioidaceae > Nocardioides. The sequence goes on along the minus strand of JBAUWM010000553.1, from coordinate 1,246 downwards.
CGTGGGCCGTCGGCAGCCCGTACGTCGACCAGGCCCGCCGCACGATCTGGATTCGTGCTCGACGGGACGCTGCGTCACCTGCGGCGGTGTCCACACTCTCGGTCGGAGTGCTGGTCACTCCGCCGGCCGTCGTGCTCGGCGCCGATGGCGTCCGGGGTCGTGCTGGTCTCTGGAGCGGCCTCCCGGCCGCTGGGCTGGGGCTCGCCGTACTCGGTGGTGCCGCGGCTGCGTTCGCGGCTCCACCGCTCGCGCTGCTCGGCCCCGTGGTTGCTCTCGCAGCCTGGATCGGAACCGCCTCCCGCCGCCGGCAGGTGGTCCACACGCTCAGCCGCGCCCCCGACGTCGTGAGACTGGGTTGTGCGGTCGCCGACGCGCTGCATGTCGCCGGCATCACCCGTGCCGGAGCTGCTGCGGTGACGTGGACCATGACCCCCGAGGGCCAGGTGCGGCTCAGCCTCGACAACGCTGCCGACAGCGCGGTCTTCGCCGAAGCCGTCTCCGAGCTGATCGCGCCCGTCGCCGACCCGCGCTACCTGGTGCCGCGCTACGTCGCGCCACCGAGCTCGCGCCGATCGGGACTGATCCCCCTCGCCTCGCTGCGGCCGATGGACACGGTGTGGCACGCGGTCCCCTCCGTACTCGGCGTCCGAGCCGAGCTGGCGCAAATGTTTGCCACTCACTGGGGTCGGTGGACCGGCGGGGGTGCCGCTGTTTACTCGGGCAGCCCCGAAGGTGCTGGGGTGTTGGCCGCGGTGCGGGGCCTGGCGCCGATGGAGACCGAGGCTGTGCTGCGCGTCGGCTGGCGGTGACTCACCTCACGAGACGACGCCAGCGGTGCGCGGCCGCCATGTGGCACCCTTGTCTGTGACGAGCGATATCGCTCGCGTGCTCTGGGGTCGGTGTAATTCCGAGCCGGCGGTGAAAGTCCGCGACCCGGTTGCAGCCAGCAACCGGTTGACTAGGTGAAATTCCTGGACCGACGGTGAAAGTCCGGATGGGAAGCGCACGCAAGTGGCCGTCGCGGCACGTGAACACGTGTCGCGCGTCCGCGTCAGCCCCGGAGTCTCGCGAGCCCCCAGTGCCCGAGACCAGACCGGAGGCGAGATGACCTGCAGTGCAGCAGAACACGCGGCGATGCGTCGCGCCCTCGAACTGGCCGCGACTCCGGGCGTGCCCATGGTCGAAGACACCCGCCGCGTGGGCTGTGTTCTCCTCGACGAGCAGGGCGCCACGATCGCCGAGGGCC
>JBAUWM010000552.1:0-4640 GCA_049583775.1 Nocardioides sp. | reverse complement strand
GCGTCTCGACCCCGGCGTCTCCGCCGTCGAGCAGAACGCAGTGCGGCCCCTGGCGGCCGGGCCGTTCGCCGACCGCGCCGCCGACCGCATGCTCAGCTCAGCACCCCGCACGGGGGGCGCTGGCGTGGTCATCGGAGTGGTCGATACCGGCCTCGCGCCCGAGAGCCCTCTGTTCGCCCAGGTGCGTCGGGGCGGGAGCGACGGGAACTTCTCTGGCTCGTGCGTGACAGGCCAAGGCTGGGACGCCACCGATTGCACCAACAAGGTGGTCGGCGCGCGCTGGTTCGTGAGTGGCTTCGGGGAGGCTGCCGTCCGTGCCACCTCGGCGCTCTCGCCCCGCGACACTGACGGGCACGGCACCCAGATGGCCTCGATCGCAGCCGGCAACGCTGAGGTTCCGGTGCGCGTGGCCGGTGAGCGCCTCGGCCGCTTCGGCGGCATGGCGCCTCAGGCCAAGCTGGCGATCTACAAAGCGTGCTGGAGTGCCCCCGACCCCGATGACGACGGGTGCGCGACGGCTGACCTGGTGACCGCGATCGACCAGGCCACGCGCGACGGCGTCGATGTCCTGAGCCTCTCGGTGGGCGGGCCCGCCGAGCTCGACATCGTCGAGCTGGCTCTGCTGGGAGCCGTTGAAGACGGCATCGTCGTCGCTGCGGCGGCGGGCAATGCCGGGCCCGATGTGGCGGCGGCTCACCCCAGCCCCTGGGTCACGACCGTCGGCGGGCTCACCGGCGAGCCTCGTCGCGGAGCCGTCGTGCTTCCCAGCGGTCGACGTCTGGCCGGCGCGATGCTCTCGCGTCGCGGGCTCTCAGCCCGACGGGCGGTGCTGGCCTCGAACGCGGCTGCCACCGACGCGCTACGACGCGACGCCCGGGTGTGCGCTCCCGGCGGCTTGGACGCCGCGCGCGTGGCAGGTGCGATCGTGATCTGCGAGCGCGGCCGCGTGGGTCGGGTCGACAAGTCCGAGGCGGTGGCGCTGGCCGATGGCGCCGGCATGGTGCTGGTCAACGTGCGCCGAAACACCGTCGATGCCGACGTGCACCGCGTGCCGACCATTCATCTGGCAGCTGGCCCCGGCCGGCGCCTCGTGCGCTGGGCGACCACGCACCCCGAAGGCCGACTGCGCCTGCGGCCCACCGATGACCGCGCCGGGCGGGTCCGCGTGGCGCGGTTCTCCGGTGCCGGTGACATCGCGTCTGGGCTGCTCAAGCCCGATGTCGTCGCTCCCGCGACCGGCGTCCTCGGTGGCGTGCCGGGTGGCCAAGGCAACGGCTGGGACTTCGTGACCGGCACGTCGGCCGCCACGGCCTACACCGCCGGCGTCGCCGCCACCTTGTTGGCTGCCGACGGACGCAGCGCAGCCGAGGTGCGCTCGGCCCTGGTGACCACAGCTGACCCGGTGCGGGGCACCCCGGCTCTGCTCAGTGGCTCCGGCCAAGTGCGTCCGCGCACCGCCGCCGCGCCTGGCCTCGCCTACGTGGTCGATCCGCGTGACTACCGGGCCTGGCTCGAGGGCCGCCGCACCACCATCAACACGCCCTCGATCGTGCTTTCGGGCGGTCTCGTGTCAGCCAGCCGGACGATTACCTCGATGTCTCGCCGAACCACGACGTTCATCGCCTCGACCACCGGCTTCCGCACCCCGGTACGGCTCAGCGCCACGTCGGCGACGCTGGCGCCCGGCGAGGCGCTGCGGTTCACCCTCAGCATCGACGCCCCCGACGTCGGCCGCCTCGACGAGGGCTCGATCGTGTGGCGCGGATCCGACGGGTCGGTGACCCGGATCCCCGTTGTCATCGCGCGCTGATCCGAACCTCTCAGAGTTCGCGCGCACCACTGGCGTACGGTTCCCCCCGTGCCCGACGACGACACCGAGACGCCGCGACCGGGCGACACACCCGATTCGGATGAGGCCTCCACCGAGCGCCGCCGCCGGACTCCCCTGTGGCTGGAGACCGTGGTGCTGCTCGGGGTCGCGCTCGGGATGGCGCTGATCATCAAGACCCTGCTCGTCCAGGCGTTCTACATTCCGTCTGCGTCGATGGAGCCAGGCCTGGTCGAGAACGACCGCATCTTGGTCCAGAAGGTGTCGTACTGGTTCGGCGGATCGCCACAACGCGGCGACGTGGTGGTGTTCGAGGACCCAGGCAACTGGCTGCTCGGACCGGAGCCGGGACCGCAGACCTTCCTCGCGAAGGGACTCGCCAAGATCGGCCTCTACCCGACCGGTGGCCACCTGGTGAAGCGCGTGATCGGCACACCGGGCGACACGATCGAGTGCTGCGACGCTGAGGGACGCCTCATGATCAACGGCGTCGCCATCGACGAGGACGACTTCATTCGTCCCCAGCCCGACTGCGACGGACCGATGGTCAACGGCTGTCAGAGCAACTGGACGGTCACGGTGCCTGATGACCGCCTGTTCGTGATGGGCGACAACCGGGCTGCCTCGGCCGACTCGTCCGACCGACTCTGCAAGCCCAACCAGAACAAGTGCAACGAGGACCGCGCCTTCGTGCCGTTGGATCTCGTCGTCGGCAAGGTGTTCACCTTGGTCTGGCCGTTGAGCCACGCGACCTTCATCGGGCGCCCCGGCGTCTTCGACGACGTGCCTGACGCGTCCTAGCCAGATCCTGGCGAGTGTGAACGAGGTCACGCTTGCTCAGTTTGCATTTTGCTAACTCTTGCTAGCACAGTGGGGGTCGTGGCTAAGGGCATGGTCGGACTCAGCGTCGAATCGTTGGGCGAGTACCTCAAGGAGCAGCGCGTCGCATCGCGTCTGTCGTTGCGGCAACTCGCTCAGCAGGCCGGCGTCTCGAATCCGTACCTGAGCCAGATCGAACGTGGTCTGCGCAAGCCGTCAGCCGAGGTGCTGCAACAGATCGCCCGGGCCCTGCGGATTTCCGCGGAACAGCTCTACATCCGCGCCGGGATCCTCAGTCCGGACGACGGTGTCGGAGGGTCGGTCGAACTGGCCGTGCTCGGCGACACCGCGCTCACCGAACGTCAGAAGCAGTCCCTCCTCGATGTCTACACCTCATTCCTCGCCATGAACGCAGCAGCCGAACCGGCCGAGGACCAGGGATCAGACCAGATACCCGACATCGACAACCCCACCCCAAGCGCACCGATCTCCGGTGCAGAATCTAAGGAGAGTTGACATGGCCAAGACCAAGATCGACTTCAAGTCGCTGGAGATCCCCGCGGTCGTCCAGAAGCCCCTCTACGCCGGTGTTGGCGCCGGTGACCTCGCGGTCGCCGCCGTCAAGGACTACGTGGCCGACGCGCAGAAGGCGCTGACCGGCTACCAGAAGGACGTGCAGAAGACTGTCACGACCTTTGACCCGAAGGCCGTGCGTGCCTCCGCGCTCAACGCCGCCAAGGCGCGTCGCAGCCTCGTCGAGGCCCGCGTGGCCGAGCTCCAGGCCCAGGCCCAGAAGCTGCCGACCACGGTTCAGACCGTCGTCACCGAGAACGTCGAGACCGTGACCGGCACCTACGCCGACCTCGCCAAGCGCGGCGAGGCTGTCGTCAAGGGCACCAAGCTGCCCTCGAGCGCCTCGGTCGAGGTGAAGGTCAACACGACCAACCCGGCTGCGAAGAAGGCCGCCACCAAGCCGGCTGCCAAGAAGTCGACGGCGCGCAAGGCCGCTGCCAAGAAGGCTCCGGCGAAGAAGGCTGCGGCCACCAAGGCCTGACCTTCAGGTAGGCGGGTTGCTGCGGGGTCTCGACGACGCTCGCTAGCGCTCGCTGCTCGACCACCGAACGGCCCCCGCGGGTATGAGCCGCGGGGGCCGTTCTGTGCGTGGTGAATCTTTCAGATCGCCTCGGCGCGCTCGACCAGGCTGGCCATCGCCAGGGGCGCTTCGGCCGTGACCATCGGCCCGATGTCATCGGCACCGGGACCCTCGATCGTTGTCGACACGGTGACGTCACTGCCGCCATCCGCTGCGGGCTCGACGACGTGGTCGATGCGGATGACGAGCTCGCCCATGGTGAGCTGGTCGAGGTAGCGGCGGCCCTCCTCGACGACCTCCAGCGACACCGGCACCTCGAACGGGCCGGCCAGGGTCATCGTGCCGGTTGTTCCGGCCACGAAAGGCCCATCGAGCACGACGCCCACCACGGACGGGTCCCAGTCGGGCCAGGTCGAGCTGTCGCTCCAGATGGCCCACACGGCCGCAGGCGGTGCGGTGGTGGTGACGGATCCGCTGTGCTCAAATTGCTGGAGCTCAAACTTCTGGGGTGGCAAGGTCACGGGGTCTTCTCCTGAGTGACGGTCATGGTCCGGTCGCCGAAGCGCACGACGTCACCGTCGAGCAGCGTGGCCGGGCGTCCGGCCGTGAGCGACTTGGGCACACCCTGCCGTACGACGACCGAGCCGTTGGTCGAACCCCGATCCATCACCACGAGTGCGCCGTCGGGCACGACCTGGAACTGGGCATGGGTCTTGGAGACCGACATGTCGCTCGAGCGCAGAGGCACGACGTGGCGCACCGGCTCGCCGGGCCGCGGCTCGGGGCGCCGACCGACCAGCGCAAGCCCCTCGACCAAGAACGTCTCGCCGCTGTCGAAGGCCACCCGCCAGCTCGCGGGTAGGGGCGCGGGCGCGGCGTGCCGCGCCGGCGGTGCTGGTG
>JBAUWM010000551.1:0-2512 GCA_049583775.1 Nocardioides sp. | reverse complement strand
ACCGAGAAGATCTCCAGGCTGCGCAAGATCATCGCCGAGCGGATGGTCGACTCGCTCCAGAGCGGCGCCCAGCTCACCCAGGTGATCGAGGTCGACGTCACCAAGGTGGCGCGCCTACGGGACGCGTCGAAGGCCGACTTCCTGACGCGTGAGGGGGTCAAGCTCTCCTACCTGCCATTCTTCGCGAAGGCGACCGTCGACGCGCTCAAGCAGCACCCCAAGCTCAACGCGACGATCGACACCGAGGCTGGCGAGATCACCTACTACGACGTCGAGCACCTGGCGTTCGCCGTCGACACCGAGAAGGGTCTGCTCACCCCGGTCGTCAAGGATGCCGGAGACCTCTCGATCGCCGGCCTAGCCAAGAAGATCGCCGACGTCGCCGAGCGCACCCGCACCAACAAGATCGGTCCCGACGAGCTCGGAGGTGGCACGTTCACGATCACCAACCTCGGCAGCGTGGGCGCACTGTTCGACACCCCGATCATCAACAAGCCTCAGGTGGCCATCCTGGGCCCGGGCTCGGTCGTGAAGCGTGCCGTGGTGATCGACGACCCGGACCTCGGAGAGACGATCGCAGTGCGCCACATGGTCTACCTGGCGCTGACCTATGACCACCGCCTGGTCGATGGCGCTGACGCCGGTCGCTTCCTGCAGGACATCAAGAAGCGTCTCGAGGCCGGAGCCTTTGAGGTCTGACGGGTTCACGACGTGACGCTCACCATCGTGTTGGCAGGTGGGTCCGGGTTTCTCGGTACCCATCTGCGCAGCGAGCTGCTCAGCCGGGGTCACCAGGTAACGAGCCTGGTGCGCCGTCCACCGGAGGGCAGCGAGGCACGTTGGGATCCTTACGCCGGCCAGCTCGACCGGGCACTGATCGAGGCGGCCGACGTGGTGGTCAACCTCGCGGGCTCTCCCACCCTCGGCAACCCGCACTCCAAGGCCTGGGCGCGTGAGCTGCGCGAGAGCCGGGTCACCACCACGCGCGTGCTCGCCGAGGCGATCGCCGGTTCCGAGCGACGCCCGGCCTTCCTCGCCGGAAACGGCATCTCCTACTACGGCGACCACGGCGACACCGTTCTGACCGAGCGCTCTGACACCCGGGGCGAAGCGCTGCTCACCCAAGTCACTCGCGAATGGCAGGACGCCACCCGTCCTGCTGCCGAGGCTGGCGCCCGCGTCTGCGTGCTGCGCACCTCGCCTGTCATGGACCGGCGCAGTGCCCCGCTACGGCAGCTGAGGTTGCTCTTTCGAGCTGGGCTCGGCAGCCGCCTGGGCGATGGTCAGCAATACATGGCGATGTCGTCGCTGCGTGACTGGGTGGGTGCGGTCTCGCACCTCGCCGAACACCCGGACGCGGCCGGCCCGTTCAACATCTGCCTGCCGCAGGCTCCCACTAACGCGGAGTTCACCCGGGCTCTCGCAGGTGCGGTCAAGCGGTGGTCGTTCGTGCCGGTGCCGAAGTCGGTGCTGCGCGTCGCCGCCGGGCAGATGGCTCCTGAGCTGCTCGGCTCGCTGAACGTGCAGCCCGCTGCGCTCCTCGCCGCTGGCTACGAGTTCCGCGACGTCGACGTGCACGCCGTGCTCGCGACGGGCCTCGCCAGCTAGTCGACGGCGAGTACGGTCCCGACCAGCCATCGTCCGTCCCGGCGGACCAGTTCGATGGTGCGGGTGGTCGGCCGGTCGGCCGTCACGACCTGACCGCTGGCGCGCACGTCGCGCAGGCGATCGGTCACCCGGAGTACCACCCGACGGGCACCGATGCGTTCGGCCGCCACCGCGTGCACCTGGGTGGTGAGCTCGACCCCCTGCGCACCGCGTCGGTTCCACGCGCGCAGCATCGCGACGTCACGGCGCCCCGCGACCGAGCCGCGTATGTAGAGCTCGGCCAGCCGATCAACGTCGCCGGTGCTCCACGCTGCCGCCCGGGCGTCGTCCCACGCGCGCAGGATGGCGCGGCCGGGAGGGTCAGCGATTCCGATCGCCCCGGCGGCCACCCGCTGCGGCTCGACCGCCGGCCGCGCAAGAGTCGCCACACAGGCGACCACCAGGGCGAGCGCCAGCGCGGCGACACCGCAGCGCGCGAGCCACAGCCCCGCGGGAGCAGCAACCGAGTTCATGAGCCTGTCCTACCCGACGACGGCACCGACCTGCCGAACTCGTCCACAGGCCCACCTTCAGGCTGGCATCCTTGAACTGTGGTGAGTCGGCGCGGGGTATTGCTGGGCGGCGCGGCCAGCGCCGTCACATTGCTCGCCGGGGGTGCCGGCGGTCTGCTGCTCTCGCGCGGTGATGCTCCCCCGCCCGAGTCTCCGTTGGCCCGAGCGGCCCGCACGTTGTTCGGCGAGAGCGGAGCCGTGCCGAATGTCGAGCCCGGTCCGGTGGTGACGGGGGCGTTCATCTCGGCTGCCCGTCGAGGGACTGAGGTGCGCTGGTCCCTCATGCGCCCTCCGAGCGTGGCGGGCCCCCTGCCCCTGGTGGTTGCCCTGCACGGTCACGGCGGCAGTACCGG
>JBAUWM010000550.1:0-1542 GCA_049583775.1 Nocardioides sp. | reverse complement strand
CAACGGAAGCCCGTTGATCATCGGAGTCGGCGAGAAGGAGATGCTGGTCGCCTCCGACCTCGCTGCTCTCGTGCGGCACACCACCACGGTGGCGTACCTGGAGGACGGCGAGCTCGCCACGCTGACGGCGTCCGGTTTCACGACGTACCGCACCGACTTGACTCATGCCCCCCGTGAGGCGGCCGAGGTCGACATCGACCCCGACGCCTACGAGGCCGGTGACCACGAGTCGTTCATGCACAAGGAGATGCTGGAGCAGCCGGCCGCGGCGGGACGAGTGCTACGTGGCCGACTCGACGAGCGTTTCGGGACCGCGCACCTCGGCGGGCTCAACATGGATGCGCGCGAGACCCGCGCGATCCGACGCGTGAAGATCCTCGGCTGCGGGTCGGCCTACTACGTGGGGCAGATGGGGGCCTCGCTGATCGAAGAGCTGGCGCGCATCCCGGCCGATGCCGAGGCGGCCAGCGAGTTTCGCTACCGCGACCCGGTGGTGGAGGCCGACACGCTCTATGTCGCAGTCAGCCAGTCGGGGGAGACCATCGACACCCTGCTCGCCGTCCAAGAGATCCGCCGCAAGGGCGGCCGAGTGATCGGTCTGGTCAACGTGGTGGGCAGCGCCATCGCCCGCGAGGTCGACGGAGGCATCTATCTGCACTCCGGACCGGAGGTCGCGGTGGCCTCCACCAAGGCGCTCACGAACATGTTCCTCGGCTTCTCGCTGCTGGCTCTGCAGCTGGGTCGCGTGCGTGATCTCTCGATCGCCGACGGCAAGCGACTGATCGCCGCGCTGACGGCGCTGCCCGAGCAGATGGCTGAGATCCTCGCGACCGAGGAAGCGCTCGCCGAGGTGGCGCAGCGGCTCTCGGCGTCCGAAAGCCTGTTCTTCGTGGGGCGAGTGCGCGGGTTCCCGGTGGCGCGCGAAGGCGCCCAGAAGTTCAAGGAGATCAGCTACCGCCACGCCGAGGCTTACCAAACCTCCGAGCTCAAGCACGGGCCGCTCGCGCTGATCTCGGCCGACGTGCCGACCGTGGCGATCGTGCCGGCCGACGAGCTCACCGACCGCAACGTCGGCGCGCTGCACGAGATTGCCGCACGACGCGGTCCGCTCGTCGTGATCACCCATGCCGACGTGGACCTCGGCGACCTCGAGGGGGAGTGCACCCGGATCAACGTGCCGCGATCCGAGCGCGAGCTCGACCCGATCCTGCTGACGATTCCCCTCCAGTTGTTGGCCTATCACGCTGCGCTGCACCTAGGCCACGACATCGACAAGCCGCGCAACCTAGCCAAGTCCGTGACGGTCGAGTAGCTCCACGGCGATGGTCGGTGGTCGAGCAGGCGGAGCGAGGATCGAGTGACGGCGTTGTCGAGACCCTCGTGGGTTGCTCGGCGGGGTTGTTCGGCTGGTGTGGTCTCGACGACGCTCGCTTGCGCTGGCTGCTCGACCACCGGCTGGCCACCGGGTCAGCTGCGGAGGTCGACGAAATGGTCGAGGGCGCCGGGGTCGGTGAGCGCGCCTTGGGCGGCGGCCTTCTCGGG
>JBAUWM010000549.1:0-4047 GCA_049583775.1 Nocardioides sp. | reverse complement strand
GTTCGGTCCGCCACGCTCGGCCGCCAGGGCGGCCACGCTCGGGCCGACGGCCAGCCGGGCTTCGACAATGCTGCGCGCCACCGCTGGGTTCAGCTGCCCGTCTCGCACGAGCAGTTGAGGCAACAGGTCGAGACCGGCCGAGCGAGAGAAGTCGCGCACCGTCGTGGCGCCCCCATGGCGCACCTCCACCAGGCGGGTCTGGGCCATTCGTTGCAGCGCCTCGCGCACGGCCGGGCGGGAGACGCCCAGCACCTCGGCAAGCCGACGCTCGCTGGGCAGCTGCTCACCGGCGCCGATCGAGCCGTCGACCACCTCGGCGAGCACCTGGTCGAACACGTCGTCGGTGACCGAGCGTCGAAGGACAGGTCGGAGGGCCACGCCAGCACGCTAGGTCGCGAGCCGGGAATGGTCAAGTGGTATGACCACTCGATTCTGATGGGGGTGAGGTTGCCCGGCCGATGGCGACGCGCGACCGGTTCGTAGGCTGACGAGGTGCGTACCTGGCTGACTCCGAGGCTGATCGGCGCGCACCTGCTCGCCATCGTCTGCGTCGGCCTCGCCGCCGGACTCGGTCTGTGGCAGCACGACGCATGGCAGCAGAGCCGGGCGGCCGAGGCCCGCGACCTGACTCAGCTCGACCCAGTGCTGCTCGATGACGTGATCGGGCCCGACGATCCCTTCCCGGGGTTGAGCGTCGGACAGCCGGTCACGGTCACCGGCACCTGGCTGCCGGAGGCGACGGTGCTCATCTCCGATCGCGATGACGCGGGCACACCTGGCCTGTGGGTGGTGACCCCCCTCACCTCGGGCGCGACCACCGCCCCGGCCATCGCGATCGTTCGGGGCTGGGTGCCCACCGCAGGCGAGGTGCCGGACCCCCCTGAGGGCACCGCCACGGTGACTGGCTGGCTCCAGCCACCTGAGGGCAGCGGTGTGCTCGACGAGGAGCCCACCGACGACGTGTACCCCCAGCTGCGGATCGCTGACCTCGTGCAGCGGGTGCCTGGTGATCTCTACGGCGCCTACGTGGTCGCCCAGCAGGGCGTCGGCGGGCTCGAGCCCGCCGATCTCGCCGCTCTGCCCCAGGTCGGACGCTTCACGGCGCTGCGCAACCTGCTCTACGCGATCGAGTGGTGGTTCTTCGGCGCATTCGCCGCGTTCATCTGGTGGCGGTTCGTGCGCGACGAGGCCGAGGCCCAACGCCACACCAACGAAGGAGACAACCACGGGGCTAACCACGGGGCTGACCACGGGGCTGACCGGGTGGCCAACCGGGGGGCCACCGGGGGGGCCGACCAGCAGACCGACGCGCAGACCGACGGGGACAAGCCGATCGGTAACCTCGGGGTGTGACCCTGTTCAAGACCTACCGCGCCCTCGCCCTGGTGGTCGGCGTCCTGCTGGCGGTCTGCTCGCTCGTGGCGCTCCCGCTGAAGTATCTCGTGACCGAGGGCACCGACCTGCAGCGCTTCGGTGCAGACCTGAGCATCCTGTGGCTGGTTCACGGCTGGATCTTCATGGTCTACGTGGTCGTGGCGTTTCTGCTGGCGCGCAGGGCGGGCTGGAGCCCCCAGTTCACGCTCTTGATGCTGGTGGCCGGCCTGGTGCCGCTGCTCATCTTCTGGGTTGAGCGGAGGGTCGTGCAGTTGGTGCACGCCGAGACTCCCGAGCTAGCCGACTCAGCGTCGTCCTAGCCCGGGGGCCGTTGCAGGGGGCCGGCGAACTGCTGCTACTTGCTGCCTGGCTCGACGTCGACGACCTCGGCCGGGTCGTCGGGCGTAGTCACGGGGTGGGGCGCCTCGGCCGCATCGGAGAGGGCTTCATCGGGCGAAGCTCCAGCCGAGTCTTCGAGGCCCGCTTGTGGCGCTGACGGAGTCGGCGGCACGGGAGCGGCCGGCGCGGGCGCCGGTGTGTAGGTGGACTGCCAGTTGTCGCCGCTCGAACTACCGCCCCGCAACTTCTTGGCAACCGCGGCGGCTGCGCCGGCTACGCCGGCCACGAGCACGAACCGCTTGAGCTTGCTCTTCTTCTGGGGTTCAGGCGCACCGGTGAGCTCGGCGGTCTTTGCGTCGGCCAACTCGCGGGCTGCAGTGACTCGCTCGGCAGCGATAGCGGCACCCTGGGCCACCAGCGGGGCGGCCTTCTCGCGTGCCTCGGCAAGCCCGACGGCGGCGCGGACCTTGGCATCCGCGATCACCGGGGCCGCCTTGTCACGAGCTTCGGCCAGCGCCGGGCCAGCCTTGTCGCGGGCGTCGTTCAACGCCGGGAGGGCGGTGTCGCGAACGAAACCACCCGCGGTCTCGAGGGCCGATTCGACGCGCGGCTTCATGGCCTCGACGTAGTCGCCAGCCTGGTCGACGAGTGACTTCTTCTTACGCAGTCCCATCCCGAGTTCCTTTCGTCGGAGTGGCACCAGCCAACCATGTCTGCCCCACCCATGACACCCCCCAAGGGTGAGGGCTGACCGAGCCAAGCCCGGGCAGCGCGCCGGGCGTTGGCGCAGTCTGGGAGGATCGAGGCGACTCGAGACCATCACATCGGGCAGATCCACGCGAAAGGCAGTCATGGCTGACAAGCAGGCCATCTTGAAGACGAACCTGGGTGACATCACCCTGAACCTCTTCCCCAACCACGCACCCGAGACGGTGGCGAACTTCGTCGGCCTGGCGACCGGCGAGAAGGACTATTCGACGCCGAACGACCGCTCCGGCAAGTTCTACGACGGACTCGGCTTCCACCGCGTCATCTCTGGCTTCATGATCCAGGCCGGGTGCCCGCTGGGCACCGGCACGGGTGGCCCGGGCTACACGTTCAAGGACGAGATCCACCCCGAGCTGGTCTTCGACAAGCCTTACCTCCTGGCCATGGCGAACGCCGGTCCGGGCACCAACGGCTCGCAGTTCTTCATCACGGTCGGCGCCACCCCGTGGTTGAACCGCAAGCACACGATCTTCGGTGAGGTGGCCGACCAGGCTGGCCGCGACGTCGTCGACGCAATCGCCGCCGCCCCGACCGCCGCGATGGACCGCCCCGTCGAGCCGATCGTGTTCGAGTCGGTCGAGATCGTCGAGGCCTGAGCCCCGTTGTCCCAACCCCCTGCGGGTGATGCCCAGCTCGGGGCGCCGGTCTGTTACCGGCACCCCGAGCGGGAGTCGCACATCCGCTGTCAGCGCTGTGAGCGGCCGATCTGTCCCGACTGCATGCGCGATGCCTCCGTCGGGTTCCAGTGCCCCGACTGCGTGAAGCAGGGGGCTAAGCACACCCGCAGCGGGCGCACGGCCTACGGCGGTACGCGCACCGCCAACCCAGCGCTGACCTCGATGGTGCTGATCGGCATCAACGCCGTCATCTGGCTCGCTATCACCGCCGACGGGGGCGCGAGCAGTCGGCTGGTCGACCTGCTCGGACTGCGACCCAACGGCGCCTGCTTGCCCGGCGACGGCTTCGTCTACGAGTACACGAAGTCGATGTGTGACTCCGGCGGCGGCACCTACCTGCCCGGCGTGGTCGACGGTGCCTACTGGCAGCTGGTCACCAGCGCGTTCCTGCACGTCCAGCTCTGGCACATCCTCGGCAACATGCTCGCGCTGTACGTGCTCGGCCCCCAGATCGAGGCGGCGCTCGGACGCACCCGTTTCCTGGCGCTCTACGCCATCTCGGGCCTCGCCGGTTCAGCCGTCGTCTTGTGGCTCTCCAGCGAGTACGGCGTCACCCTCGGGGCCTCGGGCGCGATCTTCGGCCTCTTCGGCGCCCTGGCCGTCATCATCGTCAAGGTGGGCGGCGACCTGCGCAGCATCGCCGGCCTGCTGCTCATCAACCTCCTGATCACCGTCGCGGTGCCCAACATCTCCTGGCAGGGGCACCTCGGCGGTTTCGTGGGCGGCGTCCTGGTCACGGCCGCGCTGGTCTACGCCCCGGTGGGGCCGCGCCGCGCCACCTGGCAGTGGTCGGCGCTCGGCGTCCTGTCCGCACTGGTGGTGGCCGCCATCGTTGCTCGCGCCCTCGTCCTCGCCTGAAGCGCGCGCTATCCACACCTGTGCACTAATC
>JBAUWM010000548.1:0-3969 GCA_049583775.1 Nocardioides sp. | reverse complement strand
CGCTTGCGGCGAGCGACGACGGCCCGGGCGCTGACCTCGTAAGGCAGCTGCATGCCCTGGAGTATTGGGATCTCGTGGTCGACGCTGCTGATTCGCTGGTGTTCCGGCTGATGTTCAACAGCCTGCGCGCCGCCTACGAGCCCGCCATCGAGGCCCTCGGCCCCTTGCTCGCTGACGAGGTGGCCCAGGTCGGCGGCTACCGGCTCGTCACCGCCGCCATCGCCGAGAGCGACCCCGACAGCGCTCGGGTGGCCGCCGAGCGCCTGCTCCGCGTTGGCACCAGCCACCTGACTGCAGCACTGCGCACCTTGGAGGAAGAGTCATGACTCAGGCCAACGACGACTTCGGCCGCCTGGCCGCCGACCGCCTGGCCGCCGCGCGGCTCGCCGCCGACGAGGCCGCGCCGACCGACACTGCGTCGGGCGTCCGCCGCTCGAGCATCACGATGGCGCTGGCTTGGCACGAGTTCTGGAGACACCCCAGCCCGTGGCTGATCGGGGGCAGTCTCTTCGTCGCAGTCGTGACCCGGATCGCCGTGGGTGGAGGCTCGTGGTGGGAGCTGGTCATCCCGGCAACCCTGATCGCGCTGTTTCCGGCCATCGAGTGGAGCATCCACGTGGCGATCCTGCACTGGCGACCTCGTTCGCTGGGTCCGGTGCGCGTCGACTCGCTGCTCGCCCGCGACCATCGAGCCCATCACGCCGATCCCCGTGACCTGCCGTTGGTGTTCATCCCCTGGCGGGCGCTCGTGTGGTTGCTGCCGACCTACGTGGTGGTCACGTTCTTGACGATGCCGACCACGGCGTCCGCGCTCTCGCTGCTGGTGTCGATCCTCGGCATCAAGGCGGCCTACGAGTGGACGCACTACCTGATCCACAGCGACTACCGGCCCCGGTCGCGGTGGTACCGCCACGTGTGGCGCAACCACCGCCTGCACCACTACAAGAACGAGCACTACTGGTTCACCGTCACCAGCGCCGGCACTGCTGATCGTCTGTTCGGCACCTATCCCGACCCAGCCACCGTTGCGCGGTCGAAGACGGTCCGCGCGTTGCACAGCACCCAGCAGGAGTGACTTTCTGAGAGCATCGGGCGCGTGATCCACCATCTCAACTGCGGCACGTTCCACCCCATGCTCGTGGGCCGGATGGTGGCGCACTGTCTCCTGGTCGAGCGGCCCGAGGGGCTGCTCCTGGTCGACACCGGCTTCGGGTCCGAGGACATCGCCGACTCAAAGCGGTTGGGTCGGGCTTTCAAGAGCGTGATGAGACCCTTGCTCGACCACTCAGAAACCGCGGCGGCGCAGGTGGTGGCGCTGGGCTACGACCTGGCCGACGTCCGCGACATCGTGATCACGCACCTCGACCTCGATCACGTGGGTGGCGTGGGCGACTTCCCTGACGCGCGCGTGCACGTCTACGAGACCGAGCTCGAGGCGGCGCGCAACCCACGCGGCATGGAGCACGGGCGTTACCTGCCCGTGCAATGGCAGACGGCGACCTTCGTCGAGCACCGCGCCCAGGGCGATGACTGGCTGGGGTTCGACTCCGTCTCGGTGCTCGGCGGTGACGACGTGCTGATCGTGCCGTTGCATGGGCACAGTCGGGGCCACGCCGCGGTGGCGGTCCGCGAGGACGACGGCCGCTGGTTGCTGCACGCCGGCGACGCCTACTTCCACACCGGTGACCTGACGACTCCCCAGAGCTGCCCCCGGACCCTGCGGATCACGCAGAACGTTCTCGGGCAGGACAACCCGACCCGGCTCGACAACCAGGAGCGACTTCGTCACCTGGCGGCCGAGCACGGCGACCAGGTGCGCATCTTCTCCTCCCACGACCCGAGCGAGCTGGCGGCCTTCCTCCCGTAATGCCGAGTCGGCGCGTCGTTACGCCGACTCACCGCGCTCCAGACCGTGAGTCGGCGTACGTTGACGCCGACTCGGCGTTCAGGAGGTGCAGAGGGCGAACGGCAGCTGCTCGGTGAGGGTGAGTTCGACCGCGATCTCTACTGATTCGACGCGGTAGCCGATCCGTCCACCGGCGGGATCGGCCAACGGTCCGCTGAAGCCACGACCGAACTCTGGTGCGGTGCGGGGGAAGGTCTCGGCGATCCGTGCCCTCGCAAAGGCGTCGGCCCGCGCCGCCCCCAGCCGCACGGTGGCGATCGGACCACTGATCGACAGGGAGAACGGGCCCAGCTCGTCGAGGCCGTCGAGATCGGCCGCGGTGGCCGGGGCCAGCTCGTCCTCGACCCCGGAGCCGAACGCCGCGTCGAGCGGCACACAGTCGGCGGCCACGAACGTCGCGCTGGCCGAGTCTCCGACCAGTGCCACCAGGGCCGGATCAGCCGCCCAGCTGACATCTGGATCGGGGGCAACACTCATGCCAACCAGGCTGCGGGTGCCATCGACGAGGGCGCCGGCGAGAGCACCGACCTCATCGTCGACCGCCCGCTGGACGACGTTGATGTCGAGGTCTTCGCGCACCTTGAGCACCCAGCCCGCACCCCGCGGCGTCTCGAAGTAGGCCTCCCACGACACGTCGTCTTGGGTGAAGCCGTAGCGACGCTCGAGGAGCGCTTCATCGGGGCGCAGCAGGCCTGGGTCGAGCAGCGGGGCCAGCCGGGCGGCGCGACGCTGGAACCTCGCGCGCTTGGCCAGGGTCGACTCTCCGTCGAGCGTGGGCTGACCGAGCTGCAGCCTGACCTGGTCGTAGTCGGTGACGCGCAACTCGGTGGCATCGGCGGGCACCAGGCTCAACACCGCCTCTGAGGGCTCGGCTTCGGGGTCGTAGGCCGCAGCGGTGGGTGGCGCCGACTCGACGAGCGGGGGCGGCACGGGCGCGTCCTCATCAGCCGAGCAACCGACCGTGAGCATGGCCAGGAGCCACACAGCCAAGCTCAGGGCGCCGTGACGCGGCACGTCGCACCCCCGATGGTCATCGCTCGCTGGACGATGGTGGAATCGATCGAGCGCACGCTGGCCACCCTAGATGCCCACGCCACGCCACCCACCGGTCCGCGGGATCGGGAATCACGAGAACGGCTATTTGACCCTTCGAGCCACTAGCCAGTCGGCCCCGCAAGCAGGATGCTCGTGTGATGACATCACGAACAATCCGAGCCGGAGAAGGCGAGATCCTCGGTCCGCCACTGGGATGCCGTGACCGCTTTCTGGTGAACTCGAAAGACTGGGGCGGCAACCTGGGGGTAGTCGAACACCTGCTCGCGCCGCACTCGATTGCTGCCCCCATGCATCGCCATTCGAAGGAGGACGAGTTCAGCCTCATTCTGGAAGGGCGCGTCTGGTTCGTCGCAGGTGACGAGGAACATGTGGCCGAAGTTGGCGACCTGGTGTTCAAGCCACGCGGTGAGTGGCACACGTTCTTCAACGCTGCGGACGAGCCTGCGCGCTTGCTTGAGCTGATCTCCCCGGGTGGTCTGGAGGAGGCTTTCAGGCTCATCGACACAGCCACCGATGACTTCGGCCCTGACTTCGACCTTGGTCCCATCCTTGCTCCCTACGGCCTCGAAGACGACTTCGCGGCCACCGAACCCATTATGGAGAAGTACGGACTGAGTTTCGGGTAGGCGCCGAGAGCCGCGGCCTGCGTCCTATCCGCCAGTCGGTGCCTACGGCCGAGCCGACGAGCGGGGTCGTGGCCGTCGGCGGGACCGACAGCAGTGTTGTCGCGGTGGCGTGGATCTCGAGCCGCGATCCACCGGGTGCGGTGGTCTCATCCCGGCGCTCCGATCTGGACCAGCGGCCACGAATCGTCCACACCCCGCGGCTCCTCCGTGGTTCTCCACAACCCCTGTGGTTGAGCCGGAAAGTGTCGGCGCTCGGTGCTTGACTAGACCACATGAAGGACGACGGACACACCACTGAATCGGGTCACCCGATCGGTGTTGCGGTGTCCGTCTGCCGCGATGCGATCAGTGCCGTGACCGAGTCGCCGACCTGGTCGTTGG
>JBAUWM010000547.1:0-2276 GCA_049583775.1 Nocardioides sp. | reverse complement strand
AAGGCCATGAAGTCCGGCTCGTCGAGCACTGAGTGGGCCTCGGCCTCACCGGCCACGATGGCGCAGAACACGCATCCAGGCATGACCTCACCCTAGGCGGCTGGGTGTACCCGGCGAGGCAGGTGAGCAACTCCTACTCAGGTCCGGGAGAGCATCGCGCACCTAGGTTGCGGTGCTCCCGACCATTGGAGCCCACGTATGCGCATCACGCACGCCATTGCCTACGCCGCAGCCGCGGCCCTGCCACTCTCGATCATCGCCGGCGTCCCCGGCCAGGCCGTGGTGGCCACGGCGACGGTCACCTTCAACGACTGCGACGTGACCAAGGACTTGGTCAAGGTCGGCGGCGACACCAGATGGTCTCCGTCCGTCACGATCGACCACCCCGGCACGGCCCCCGTCGACAGCGCCCAGACCATCGAGGTGGTCCTGGGCACGCTCCCAGGCAACACGTTCCCCGAAGACCTCCCAGAAGACGCAGACCTGCAGGTGAGCGTCACGTTCGAGGATGGAACCGGCGACACCTTCACCTTCGAGGGCCGCCGTCCACTCGGCGCGTTCGACAAATCCGCACCGTTGGAGGTCGGCGAGTTCGAGGCGGACAACAGGTGGTACTCCTCCGGCGTGTACGACTTCCGTCCGAAGTCGGTTCAGATCCGCCTGTTCGGCGAGCCCGACCCGGTGAACAATCCGTTCGAGTACGGCGACTACCGCTACGACTGCGACCAGGTGGTGAACCCGGATCCCCTGAGCCAGATCCGCATCTTCGACCCGAACGCGCCCGCATCCGTCTCGGTGACGCCGGGCGCGGGTCAGCAGGGCGGCGCGCTCACGGTCCGCGGTCGGGACTTCGCTCGTGAGGCGACCGATGACCCTGACACCGACGTCACCGTGTTCGTGGGCTCGATCTCGGTCGGTGCGTTCGACGTCGACGACATCGGCTCGTTCAGCGGCGTGGTGCGCATTCCGGAGTTCGCCAAGCCCGGCGCAGCTGTAGCGGTGCGCGCCAGCGACGCAGGAGAATCGGCCGTCACCACCATCGGAGTCACGGTGAGGCGCGCCGTGCTCAAGGCCGGCAAGTCGGTCAGGAGCGGCGGCAAGCTCAAGCTCGCAGGCAGTGGGTTCAAGCCTGGCGAGAAGGTCGCGGTGAAGCTCAAGGGCGGCAAGGGCTCCGGCAAGAAGGCATTCACAGTCAAGATCACGGTGAACTCGGCTGGGGCGTTCACCACGTCGGTCAAGCTGAAGAAGGCTGCCACGGGGAGCTGGCGTGCCGCGGCTACAGGTCCGGCAAGCTTCCGATCAGCCAAGACGTCCTTCAAGGTCAAGTAGCCTCGTCCGCTCACGGTGCCCGGCCGGCCTCCCGGCCGGGCATGACCTACGGCTGGCCTCAGGCTCACCGCACGATCAAACGGTGATGCGCCATCCTGCGACGTCGATCAGGAAGTGCGCGAGCACCAGCGCACCGAGATAGAAGGTGGAAACCGCCAGCGCCGCGCCGACACGCGCTGGCAGCGCACTGTGGCGGACACGCGCGAACGCCGTGGCCGTCGCCCACCCCAGCGCCGCCTCCGCAGGAACGACGTAGACCGCCACGCCGAGCAGACGATGGGTGTCGCCCGCGGGCTCCCAGAGACCCAGGGTGGGGGCCAGAATCTCGGCGCCCAGGAAGATGGTCGCCGACAGCAGGGCCGCCCGCCCTGGCCGTCCGCCACTCAGGGCGACCGCGGCGAACAACGGTGCGACCCACATGGCGGCCATCGCCAGCGGGATGACGTCGTCGATGCGCGGACCTCCGCGATCTGGGAATCGCAGGGTGCCCACCAGGTCGGCCAGCACCCAGTCAGGCAGGACTTGAAAGACGGAGACCAGCGCGAGGAAGCCGGCGAGGGCGAGCAGATCGGTGTGGCCCGTGGAGTGGCACACCCAGAGCAGCGCGGCCACGTAGGCCACGACACAAACCATGACGCCCCACCCCTGAGCAGGTGGGTCGAGGGACAGCGCCACCGCACCCCCCGCGAGGAGGCCAGCGTGGACGCCGAAGATGGGAAGGTACGCGCGCGCGGACGTCGGCACAGTGGTCGTCACGAGCACAAAGTAGCGACGCTCGTGGGACGTCGTTCGAACTGGTCTCGGAGCACACGACGGGCATGACGTCGTTCCAGCCCCGTGAGCAGAGCACATCAGCCGCCCTGACCATGTCGGGGCGGCTGATGCCCAAGAGGGCTGTGCGCGTGCCGTGCCGGCCGTAGCCGGCCGGCCGGCCGTAGCCGTGGAGC
>JBAUWM010000546.1:0-4632 GCA_049583775.1 Nocardioides sp. | reverse complement strand
GATCGAAGACGCGCACTTGCGCGTGCATTCGATCGATGGTGGTTGAGCAGCGGCCGAGCGTGCCGAAACCCGGTGAGCCGAGAAACAACATCATCAGCACGAAAGGCCCCGTCCGAAGACGGGGCCTTTCGCGCATCTCAGATCAGTCACTATAGATCGCCGCGGCTAGCCGCGCGGCGGCCTCAGAGACCTCGATGCCGCGCTTGCGCTGCTCACGTGGCTGCTCGTCGAAGTGGATGCTGGGCGCCGGCCGGGTGGCGCGCCGGGCGGCTTGCTCCAGGTGCAGGTGGCGCCCAGTGGCGCGGCAGTCGGCCAGCATCTCCGTCGGCGTCGCAAGGTCGTCGTACGGAGAGGTTTCGGGCGTCATAGCTCGACGCTAGGGGCTACTGATGAGTACAGCCAGCGCCGTGCCGATTGGGCGTTCGGGGCAGGGTGCGCAATATGGTCCGCGCATGCCTTTGCTGATCGCCGGCTCCATTGCGACTGACCACCTGATGTCCTTCGGCGGAAAGTTCGCCGACTCGTTGGTGGTCGAGCAGCTCGACAAGATCTCGCTCTCCTTCCTGGTCGATGACCTGGAGATTCGCCGGGGAGGTGTCGCAGCCAACATGACCTTCGGGCTCGGCAGGCTAGGCCTGCGGCCGGTGCTGGTCGGCGCGGCTGGCGAGGACTTCGCCGAGTACCGCTCGTGGCTGGAGCGCAACGGAGTCGACTGCTCGAGCGTCCGAATCTCCGACACCCGGCACACGGCACGCTTCGTCTGCACCACCGACCCGACCGGCGCCCAGATCGCTTCGTTCTACCCCGGCGCGATGAGCGAGGCGCGGTTGATCGAGCTCGAGCCCATCGTGGCCCGCGTCGGTGCCCCCGACTTCGTGCTCATCGGTGCCGACGATCCAGATGGCATGCTCCGGCACACAGAGGAGTGCCGCCAGCGCGGGTACCCCTTCATCGCCGACCCGAGCCAGCAGCTGGCCTTCAGTGGCGGCGACCTGATCCGCGACCTCATCGACGGTGCCGCGATCCTGTTCTCGAACGAGTACGAGTCGCACATGATCGAGCAGAAGACTGGGTGGTCGGCCGAGGAGGTCCTCTCCCGCGTCGGTACCCAGGTCACCACCCTGGGCAAGGACGGCGTGCGGGTGCAGCGCGTCGGGCACGACCCGATCGTGGTGACGGCTGCGGCCGACGTCACGGCGGTCGAGCCGACCGGGGTCGGTGACGCTTTCCGCGCCGGGTTCCTGGCCGCCTTGAGCTGGGACCTCGGCCTCGAGCGCGCGTGTCAGGTCGGCTGCGTGCTGGCGGCCTACGTGGTCGAGACGGTCGGCACCCAGGAGTACCACTTCACGACGAGCGAGTTCGTCGGCCGGATCGAGGCGTCATACGGCGCCGAAGCTGCCGCCGACGTTGCCGCGCACCTGGGCTGACCCGTCAGCTGACCCGGCGCACCAGGAACATCGGCACGCCGTCTTCAGAGTCCTGCTCGCCGAGGAACTCCTGGTGCTTCATCCGGCACCAGGCCGGCACGTCGTAGCGGGTCGCGGGATCGGTCGCGGTCACGCCGATGACCTGACCGATCGCGATTTTCGCGATCGCACGCCCGAGTTCGATCACCGGCTGCGGGCAGATGAGCCCCCGGCAGTCGAGCTCGACGTCGGGCGTCATTGGCGCACCGCCGCCACGACGTCGGGGAGCACGGCGCAGAACCGCTCGACGTCCTCGGCCGTGGTGGTGCGCGTCAGCGAGACCCGCACGTTGCCGTGGGTCAGAGCGCCCATGGCCGCCAGCACGTGGGAGGGCTCGAGGGTCGACGCCGTACAGGCTGAGCCACTGGCCACGCCGAAGCCGCGGCGGTCGAGCTCGGTGACCAGTGCCTCGCCGTTGACGTAGAGGCACGAGAACGTCACCAGATGGGGGAGCCGTTGGTCGGGGTGCCCGACCACCTCAGTGTCGGGCAGGGTCGCGGCGGCCGCGCGAATCCGGTCGATCAGCGCGTGCTGGCGGGCGTTGACCTCGTCTCGCTCGGCCACCACGGCTTGCAAGGCTGCGGCGGCAGCCAGGGCCGCGGGCACGTTCTCGAATCCGCTGGAGCGATGGTCTGCGCGGTCGTCGGCCGGGAACGGGTTCTCCCACCTCAGGCCGGTGCGCACGAGCAGGATCCCCACGCCGGCCGGCCCACCCCACTTGTGGGCTGAGCCGGCCACGGTCGACCAGCCATCGGGCAGCGGCAGACGCCCCATCGAGGCGCACGCGTCGACAAACACCGGCAGGCCCTCGGGCAGTTCGATCGAGCCGACCGGCTGGATCGTGCCGACCTCGTGGTTCGCGCTCTGAAGGGCGCAGACCGCTACTCCTGGTTCGTTCGCGCGGGCGAGCAGGTCGCCGGAGTCCACGACGCCGTCGCTGTCGACGCCGACCACCACGGGCTCGCCGCCCCACTGGGCCGCGTGGAGGACGGCGGAGTGCTCGACCGCGGAGTGCACGATCACCCGCCCCCGTGTGCGCCGAGCTTGCACCAGTCCCAGCAGCCCGAGGTGTACGGCAGACGTTCCGGACGACGTGAAGGTGACCTCGTCGGGTCGAACGTCCAGGCTTTCGGCCACGACAGCGCGAGCGTTGTCGAGCAGCAGGCGTGAGGATCGGGCCGAGCCGTGGAGTCGGCGCGGATCGGCGTAGCCGTGCTCGAGAGCCGCGGACCACGTGTCTCGCGCCGCGGGGTGGAGCGGCTCGGACGACGCAGCATCCAGGTAGGTGGGTCCAGTGCCCGCCTCGCGGTCCTGGTCACCGCTCCCACCGCTGCTCACACGTGAAATCTACTCACCCACCCCGCCGCGATCCGGCCGGTGTTTGACGATAGTGTTCCGCTTACATGTGACCGCCTGAAGAGGAAGGCTCAAGCGTTGAGTCTGCAACTCCCCGAGCGCTCGGCAGCAGCGAACCGGAACCCGTCGCGACGGGGCCGGCTTGGCCTGCTGGCGATCCTGGGTCTCGGCCTGATCGTTCTCACCGGCTGCGGCTCTGATTCCGAGTTCGAGCGGTTCGCGATGCCCGAACCAGCCACCGTCGAGGGCGAGCACACCCTCGGCCTCTGGCAGGGCGCCTGGATCGCCGCGCTCATCACCGGCGTGGTCGTCTGGGGCTTGATCTTCTACGCAATCTGGAAGTTCCGCCGGCGCAGCGACGACGAGATCCCGGTGCAGACGCGCTACAACCTGCCCCTCGAGATCTTCTACACGATCTTCCCGATCATCATGGTGATCGTCTTCTTCGACCACACCATCCGAGTGCAGAACCTCGTGCTGAACGACGAGAACGTGCCCGTCGACCAGACCGTCTACGTGGTCGGCCAGAAGTGGTCCTGGACGTTCAACTACCCCGAGGCCGTCGAGGGACAGAACGTCTACGAGTCCGGTACCGGCTCGAACATCCCGACCCTGGTGCTTCCGGTCGACCAGACCACACGCTTTGAGTTGCGCAGCCCGGACGTCATCCATGACTTCGGTGTCCCTGGCTTCCTCATCAAGATGGACGTCATGCCCGGCCAGGAGAACTCCTTCCAGGTCACGCCCAAGACCGAGGGCTGGTACGACGGCAAGTGCTACGAGCTCTGCGGGGCTTACCACTCGCGGATGCTCTTCCGCGTGCACGTCGTCTCTGAGGCGGAGTACGCCGAGTACCTACGCGAGCAGTACGACGCCGGCTTCACCTCCCCCGAACCGATCTGCGGTGGCAACTTCGCCGAGACGCAGGTCGGGCTCGAAACTGACCAGATCGAGGAGGTCTGCCAGTGACGACCACCGCGGCACCCACGACCGGTGCTCCCGCCCGCAAGCCGTTGGGGCAAGAGCTGGTCAAGATCATGACCACCACCGATCACAAGCTGATCGGCAAGCTCTACCTCGGCACCTCGTTCGCCTGGTTCTTGATCGCTGGCGTGATGGCCATGCTGATCCGCTCCGAGCTGGCTTTCCCCGGCAGCCAGGTCGTCAACGAAGAGCTCTACAACCAGCTCTTCACCATGCACGGCACGATCATGCTGCTGCTGTTCGCGACTCCGCTGTTCTTCGGCTTCAGCAACGTGATCATGCCGCTGCAGATCGGCGCGCCCGACGTGGCTTTCCCGCGGCTGAACATGTTCAGCTACTGGCTGTTCCTCTTCGGCGGCCTCATCGCGGGGTCCGGCTTCCTGACGCCCAGCGGCGCCGCCGACTTCGGCTGGTTCGCCTACACGCCGCTCTCGGACGCCGTCCGCAGCCCGGGCGTGGGCGGTGACCTGTGGATCATGGGCCTGTGGATGGCCGGTCTCGGCTCCATCCTCGGTGGCGTCAACTTCATCACCACGATCATCTGCATGCGCGCGCCCGGCATGACCATGTTCCGGATGCCGATCTTCGTCTGGAACACGCTGATCACCAGCATGCTCGTGATCATGGTGTTCCCGATCCTCGCGGGTGCGCTGCTCTCGCTGGAGGCCGACCGGATCCTCGGGGCCCACGTGTTCGACCCGTCGCACGGTGGGCCGATCCTGTGGCAGCACCTCTTCTGGTTCTTCGGCCACCCGGAGGTCTACATCATCGCGCTGCCGTTCTTCGGCATCGTGACCGAGATCTTCCCGGTGTTCAGCCGCAAGCC
>JBAUWM010000545.1:0-4734 GCA_049583775.1 Nocardioides sp. | reverse complement strand
CACCAGCCATGGCGGGCAGCGGGCCCGAGCACGAGCGAGGCGTTCCTCGAGGCCGCCGAGCCGCTGGTCGCGCTGGTCGTGCCGATCCTGCCCGCCAAGACCCCGATCGGGATTCCCGGCCGCGGCTGACGCGCCGACCCGTCCCCATGGGCGACGGGTCAGCGCAGGTTCAGTGCAGGTTCAGTGCACGGGGCGATCGATGGAGACCAGGGCGCGGACGCCGTCGACCACGGCCACCCGCAACGACTTCATCAAAGCGGGCAGCTCGTCGGCGCGGCCCTCGGCCGCAGCCTGCTCCACGAGGTCAGCCGCCGCACCCACCTGGTTGAGCCCGACGTTCGTCGAGCTGCCCTTGAGCTGGTGCGCGATCGACCGGGCCGCCTCCAGGTCGCCGTCGTCGACCGCAATGCCTACCTGCGAGAGCGTGCCGTCGATGCGCGAGAGGTAGGACATGCGAGTGCGTTCGAAGAAGTTGACGCCGTCCTTGACCAGCTCGCTGAGCATCTCGACGCGTTCGAGGTCGATCAGCTCAGGCTCACCGATCCGAGGTTGCTCGACCTCCATGGGCGCGGTGTCGGTCTCTGGTGCAGGGCCGCTCCAGCGGCGCAGGGCTTGGGCCAGCTGCGTGGGGTCGACGGGCTTGGTCATGAAGTCGTCCATGCCGGCCGCCAAGCAGCGGTCGCGTTCGCCGGGCAGAGCGGAGGCGGTCATCGCGATGATCGGCACCCGGGCACCGGTCTCTTGCGCGCGAATGGCCCGAGTGGCGTCGTAGCCGTCGAGGCGCGGCATCCGACAGTCCATCAGCACCACGTCGTAGGGGTGCCCCGGCCCCAGAGCAGCCACCGCGGCTACGCCGTCAACGGCCGTGCCGACGTGGCAGCCGAGTGCCTCGATCAGGCCGGAGGCAACCATTCGGTTGACTGCGTTGTCCTCCACCACGAGCACCGAGAGTCCCAGCTGAGGCTGTGGCTGACGGCGCGATCGGGACGCCGTGCCCACCACGGACGTGTCGGCGCCGACGACGGTGTCGTAGAGCTCGGAAGGCCGCACCGGCTTGCTGGCCCAAGCTCGGTAACCCGCGGCGGCGGCCTCGTCGTCGACCACGGTGGTGCCGCTGGCGAGCAGGATCAGGTCGATCCCGGCCAGCTGTTGGTTGGCCCGGATCCGTCGGCCGAGCTCGAGGCCGTCGACCTCGGGCATGTCGAAGTCGATCAGCGCGATGTCGTAGGGCGCCCCCTCGACAGCCGCTGCGAGCAACACGTCCAGAGCGGAGGCCGCGGTGGACACGACGTCGGCCTCGAGGTTCCACGACGTGAGCTGACGGGCAGCGAGGCCGGCGGCCGTCGGATTGTCGTCGACCACCAGCACGCGACGGCGTCGCACGCCGTCCTCGATGGCGGTTGGTAGCTGGGCGTCAGCCACCTTCTCGAGGCGCACCGTGAACCAGAATCGGCTGCCGGCACCCGGCGTGCTGCGGACCCCGATCTCGCCGCCCATCGCCCCGACCAGTTGTCGACAGATCGCCAGGCCGAGCCCGGTACCTCCGTGCTGGCGGGTCGTTGAACGGTCTGCCTGCGTGAACGCGTCGAAGAGTCCCTCGGCCTGCTCGGCGCTGATGCCGATACCGGTGTCGCGCACCTCTCCGCGCAGCACGATCACGCCGTTGGCATCTCCTTCGTCACTTTCCCCCACCTCGTCATCGACGGCGAGCGAGATCATGACCTCACCTACCTCGGTGAACTTCACCGCGTTGGAGGCCAGGTTGGTGAGGATCTGCCCCAGTCTTACCGGGTCTCCGCGCAGCACCTGCGGCACGCTCGCGTCGCAGTCGACGATGAGCTCGATGCCCTTCTCGTCGGCTGGACCCATCACGACCGTCGTGGTCTCGTCGAGCACGGTGCGCACCTCGAACTCGGTGGCCTCCAGATCGAGTCGGCCCGACTCGATCTTCGACAGGTCGAGCACGTCGTTGATGAGTCCGAGGAGGATCAAGCCGGCACCCCGTAGGCCCTCAGCTAGTCGCCGCTGCCGGTCGTCGAGGGTGGTGCGCATCAGCAGCTCGGTGAGCCCGATGACGCCGTTGAGCGGCGTGCGGATCTCGTGGCTCATCGTGGCCAAGAACTCTGACTTGTGCTGGGACGCCGCCATCGCCTCGTCGCGGGCCTCAGCTAGCTGGTCGCGCGAACGCTCACGCTCGGCCACCCGGCTGAGCTGATCGCCGATCTGCTGCACCAACGACCAGTCGTGCTCGTCGAGGCTGGGGTGCGGGGCCACCATCTGTGCGACGCAGACCGTGCCCGCTCCGTTGAGCACCGGGATCGACACCATGGTCTGGCCGGGGTCGCCCGGCATCGGCGTGGCCAGAGGCGCCTTCGCAGCCCAGGCTTGCTCGGCGCTGGCCTCGTCGCACGGTGGTGTGTCGAGCGACATCGCTTGAGGCAGCTCGAGCGCGCTGAGCGGGCCACCGCGTCCGGAGCGGACCCACGCGCAGATCGGCACCCAGGTGCTCCGCTCGTGGAGCAACGCGGCCGAGCGGACGACCGCGTCGGTGATGGTCGTCGACCGGTTGGCAGCATCAGCGATCTGCTGCAGCAGATCGAGGCGCTGGGAGGCCTCCTCTGCCGCGACCGTGGCTCGACGGACCGCGGTGATGTCGTGCGCCGTGCCACCGCTGCGGACCGGGACGCCGTCGTCGTTCCGCTCGACCACGCCCTTGCCGTGCACCCAGCGGACCTCGTCGTCGGGGGTCACGATGCGCGCCTGCCACTCGTAGTCCAAGCCGTCCTCGAGCGCCGTGACGACGCACGCGTACACCCGATCGCGGTCGTCAGGGTGCACGTGAGCCAAGAACCCCTCAAAGGTGGGCTCGAGCTCTCCGGGCACCAGCCCGTACATGCGATAGAGCTCGTCGGACCACCACACCTCGTCGGTCGGGATGTCCCACCACCAGGTGCCGAGCTTGGCGATCTGCTGGGCGTCGGCGAGCTGTTGCTCGCGGTCGATGAGTGCTGCGTGCAGGCGGTGACGTTCAGTGTGTTCAGTGACGCGGTGCAGGTAGCCGATCACTTCGCCGTCGTCGCCCTGGACGGGTGTCCACGAGACCAGCGTCCAGACCTGGCTGCCATCGGGACGCACCACCAGGACGTCCTCGTTCTGGCCTCCGGGGTGCCCGGCCCGCATGTGCTCGATGTGCGCCTGAAAGTCGAGCCGACCCCGCTCGTCGGTGAAGATCGCCCCGGAGCTGCCAGCAATCTCGTCGAGAGGACGGCCGAGGATCTCAGAGAGCCGGTCGTTGGCGAAGATGGTCAGCCCATCGAGGTCGAGCAGCCACAGTCCGTCGGGGATCGCGGCGAACAGTCGCGACACGAATGCGTCGGGCTCGAGCACGGCAGACCCCCTCATCGACAGTGTGGTGACCCATCATGACGCGCAAGAACCGGGCGCCGTCCAGGATCGGTGAACGATCTGGGACGAGCACCCGGTTCTGGGTAGAGAAAATCAGCTGCCGGAGACAGCCTTCTTCAGCGCGGAGCCGGCCTTGAACGCGGGCGCGGTGCTGGCGGCGATCTCGATGGTCGCCCCCGTCTGCGGGTTGCGGCCCTGGCGCGCCGAACGCGCACGCGTCTCGAAGGTGCCGAAGCCAGGCAGGGTGACCTTGTCGCCCTTGGCCAGGGCGCCGGTGATGGAGTCGAGAACGGCGCTCAGGGCCGCGTCGGCCTGCGCTCCGCTGAGGCCGGTCTCGGTGGCAATAGCCTCACGCAACTCGGTGCGATTCATGGGAGATGTCCCATCCTCTCGTTCGGGTGACTGTGGATTCGGTCAGCGGCGCGAAACGTACCCCATTCGCGGTCAGTGCCGCCCGCTGGCCTGCACGACGACATCGCCGTGGGTGCCATAGCCGAGCAGGCGGCCACCGTGCGTCGTGCCGTCGAAGCCGAGCATCCACCAACGGCTGTCGTGCTCGAACACGGTCGGCCACGGCAGGTTTGTCGGGTAGGACGCGTCGAGCTCTCCGAGCTGGTGGAGGTCCAGATCGAACACCGGGTAGGCCGCCCGGTGTCGGCGCGGACCGTCGCGTCCGTCGGAGGCGAGCACCCGCCATCGCCCGTCGAGCTGGGCCAGAGTGGGGCCTTCGGTCGCGGTGCGGTCAGACGATGCGGCGCGCAACCGCAGGTCGTCCAGGCTTGGCCCCGATGCCGTCACCGGGTGGAAGTCGAAGAACCGGCGCGCGCTCACGTACGTCGCGAGCCATCCGTCGTCGGTACGCACGAGGTGCGGGTCCCAGGTGCCCACGCTGCCCAGACCGTCGGTCGGCAGCGCCAACGGACCGGCTTCGAGCACATGCTGGCCAACCAACAGGTCGTCGGTCGACGTCGCGAGCGTGGCCCCGACCACGGGGTGGCGCCGCTTGTCGAAGTCGCCCCACGTGCTCGCGGCAACCAGCCAGCGGTCGTCGTCCCTGACGAGATGGACGGCATGGTCGCCGAACACGCCGACCGACCCGCTGCGCCCGGCCCCGCCTGGCCTGACGAAGAACAGATCGGCCCGATGATCCAGAGCCATGGCGCTCGGATCAAAGGCCCACACCGAACAGTGACCGGTGCGGAAGCCTCCCGGTCCGGCGCTGGTCGCGGTGAATAAGAAGGCGCCCGCCTCCCGGTGGGGCGTGCCATCGGCTTGCGTGACCAGCCGGAGATCGCGCAGCCCCAGCTGGCCGAAGACGCCGCACGACTC
>JBAUWM010000544.1:0-12083 GCA_049583775.1 Nocardioides sp. | reverse complement strand
GTCACGAGCCTACCGACGCGCAGGGTTAGACTCACAGCGCCTCAAGGGTGATGCACCCTGAGGTTGCAGCACCCCAGCAACGAGCCCAGCAACGATCGAGTCCCGAGGACGCCAGTGACCTACGTCGGCGAGTCGCGCCCTGCTCTGCAGACCGACCTGGACCTCGCGACCGACGGGTCTGCTCGCGCACGGCTGAAGGATGTCGTCGGGGCCTACGTCGGGCTCACCAAGCCCCGGGTCATCGAGCTGCTGCTGCTCACCACCGTGCCGGTGATGTTCTTCGCCGCCCGCGGGGTGCCAGACCTCGGTCTCGTCGTCGCCACCGTGATCGGCGGTGCGCTGTCGGCTGGGTCGGCCTCGACCTACAACTGCGTCTACGACCGCGACATCGACGAGCAGATGCGACGCACGCGACGTCGCGCGCTGCCGCGCCACATGGTCACGCCGCTGGCCGCACTCATCTTCGCCACCGCGCTCATGGTCACCTCGACGATCGTGCTCGCGGTGTGGGTGAACCCGCTGTCGGCAGTGCTGTCGGTCTCGGCCAACGCCTTCTACGTGTTCGGCTACACGATGCTGCTCAAGCGCCGCACCACCCAGAACATCGTCTGGGGTGGCATCGCGGGCTGTTTCCCGGCCCTCATCGGTTGGACGGCCGTCACCGGCGAGCTGTCGTGGGTACCGATCGTGCTGTTCGCCGTGGTGTTCTTCTGGACCCCGCCGCACACCTGGGCGCTCGCCCTGCGCTATCGCGAGGACTACGCGAACGTCGACGTGCCGATGCTGCCGGTGGTGAAGCCGGCGCGCGAGGTCGGTCGCCAGATCGTGCTCTACAGCTGGGTCATGGTCGCCACGTCGCTGCTGTTGTGGCCCGTCGCCGGCACGGGCCTCGTGTACCCGATCGCCGCCAGCGTGCTCGGTGCGGTGTTCCTGGTGCAGGCGCACCGGCTCTGGCGCCGCGCCCGCGGCACCGAGGACCTCAGCGTGATCGAGCCGATGCGGCTCTTCCACCACAGCAACCTCTACTTGTCGCTGCTGTTCGTCTCGGTCGCGCTCGACCCGTTGCTTACTCGCTGAGCGATCGGTCTGGAAGCACGACCGTGAGCACAGACCAGGTGACGGCGGCTGAGATCAGCGCTGCGCCGAGCATGTGGAATCCGACGAGCACCTCGGGCAGATCGGTGAAGTACTGCACGAAGCCGATCGTGCCCTGAGCCAGTTCGATGCCGAGCAAGATCGTCACGGCTCGGCGAGCGCCGGACGCGGCATCTCGAGCCCACACGGCGAAGAGCAAGCCGAGGGTGAGTCCGACGAGCAGGAACACCGAGTCCGCATGCACCTGGCTGATCTGCAGGGGGTCGACGCCATTGCGGGGAGTCTCCGCGTCGCCAGCGTGCGGTCCGGCGCCGGTCACGATCGTGCCCAGGTAGAGCACCAGCCACGCGGACGCGAAGAGGGTCCACGCGAGGGCCGGGATCGGACCACGCACCCACGTAGCGTCGGGAAGGTCGATGCGCCGCAGGAAGAGCACGGCCACGCCAACCATCGCCATCGAGAGCAGCAGGTGCAACGACACGATCCACGGATTGAGGTCGGTCAGCACCGTGATGCCGCCGATGACGGCCTGCATCGGCACGCCCAAGGCGAGCAACAGCGCAAGACGACGGAGCTCGCGGCGCCCGGTCTGCCACGCGGACACGAACGTCGCGATCGCGACCGCGGTCAGCACGAAGGTGAGCATCCGGTTGCCGAACTCGATGGCGGTGTGGAACTCCAGCTCGCCGTGCGGTCGGAACGACTCGTCGGTGCACCGGGGCCAGGTGGGGCACCCCAGCCCCGATCCGGTCAGCCGGACCGCTCCGCCGGTGACCACGATGCCGATGTTGGCGACCAAGGAGGCCCAGCCGAACGTCCTGACCCGGCTGCCGAGATTCACTCCCACTTGAACGTCCTCGCTGTGGCCACGGCGCCGACGACGGTCCAGGCCACCAGGACGCCGAGCTCGCGCCAGGCAACGCTCGCCTCGATGAAGGCCGTGCGCATCGCCTCGCCCAGGGCGCCGGAGGGCAGGTAGGTGACGACGTCGCCGAACGACCCGTACGCAGTGGCGGGGAGCACCACGGCGCCACCCGCCATGAGCAACAGGTAGACGAGGTTGGCGGCGGCCAAGGTCGCCTCGGCGCGCAGAGAACCTGCCACGAGAAGCCCCAGTGCGGCGAAGGCCGATGTGCCCAGCACGACGGCGGCCAGCGCGCCGAGCACCGAGGCGTCGGGATCCCATCCCAGACTGAACCCGACGCCGGCGATGACGGCGACCTGCAGCACCTCGACGGCCAGCAGGGCCAGCACCTTGCCGAGAAGCAGTGAGGTGCGGGAGAGCGGCGAGGTGCCCAAGCGCTTGATCACGCCGTAGCGACGCTCGAACCCGGTGGCGATCGCCAGAGCGGTAAAGGCTGTCGACATCACTGCGAGGGCGAGCACTCCGGGGGTGAAGGTGTCGACGCCGTAGGACAGATCCACCTTCTCGGCGCCTTGCACACCACCAATCAGCACGATCACTGGGATCACGATGGCGAGCAGCAGCTGCTCGCCGTTGCGCAGCATCAGCCGCGCCTCCATGGAGGCCTGGGTGAGTACCTGCTGCGCGACCGGTGCGGCGCCCGGCGCCGGGGAGAAGGTGCTCATGACTCGAGGTCCGCTGCCACGTCGCCAGTGAGCTCGAGGAACACGTCCTCGAGGTTGCGCTGGCCGAGCGTGAGCGACTCGGGCAGCACGCCGTTCTCCTCGCACCACCGCGAGACCTTTGCCAGCGTCGACGCATCTGCGGGACCGGTGACCAGCACGCTCACAGCGTCCAGCTGGGTGACCACGGTGCCCGAGCCGAGAGCCGCGGTGAGCGAGTCTGGCGCGCCCGGCGGGAACGGCTCAGTGACGACCAGGCGAATCGTGGCCACGGTGCCCCCGCGGGTGAGCTCGAGCGGGCTTCCAGAAGCCACCAGGGTTCCCTTGTCGAGGATGTGCACCCGGTCGGCGAGCCGCTCGGCTTCGTCCATGTAGTGCGTGGTGAGCACGACGGTCACGCCATCGGTGCGCAGCTCCTCGAGGAGGTCCCACACCGTTCGGCGGACGGCGGGGTCCATGCCCGCGGTCGGCTCGTCGACGAACACCAGCTCGGGGCGACCGACCAGAGCCATCGCCAGGCCCAGGCGTTGCTGCTGGCCGCCCGAGAGCCGTCGATAGGGCGTCTTGCCGCATTCATCGAGACCCAGTCGCTCCACGAGCACATCGATCTCGAGCGGGTGGGCGTGCAACCGCGAGACATGACGGAGCATCTCGATCGCCCGCACTCCGCTCCACGCGCCGCCGCTCTGCAGCATCACGCCGATGCGGGGGAGCAGTTGCTGACGGTCGCGCACGGGGTCAAGGCCCAGCACACGCACCCGACCCACCTGGGGCTTGCGATAGCCCTCGCACGTCTCGAGCGTCGTCGTCTTGCCAGCGCCGTTGGGGCCAAGCACGGCGGTGATCGTGTGCGCCTCCACGGTGAGCGACAACCCGTCGACCGCCACCTTGTCGCCGTACCTCATCACCAGGCCGTCGACGAGGACGGCGGGCTGGTCGGGCACTGGGGGAGTCTAGAGTTTCGCGGGTGAACGACTGGGTGGCGGGGGCGGTCATCGCACTCAGTCTTCTCTCGGGTGCCGTGGCCGGTCTGCTGATGCTGCGCGACCGCCTGCCGCAGGACCGCACCTTCGCGATCTTCGGGC
The DNA here is from genome assembly GCA_049583775.1 of Nocardioides sp. GTDB lineage: Bacteria > Actinomycetota > Actinomycetes > Propionibacteriales > Nocardioidaceae > Nocardioides. The sequence continues at coordinate 8,316 of JBAUWM010000544.1, read as the reverse complement.
TGACCGAGGCCGTGCTGCTGGTGCAACTGGTCGTGGGGTGCGTCGCGCTCGGAACGACCGATCGTGATGTCGAGGGCGTGCTGTTCGTCAGCTACCTGATCGGCAACTCCCTGGCCCTGCCCATCGGTGTCTTCTGGTCGCTCGCCGAGCGCACCCGGTATGGCACTGGCGTGCTGGTCGTTGCGGCTCTGACCGTCGCAGCTCTGCAGGTGCGGCTCGACACGATCTGGAGTGGTGTGGGTGCCTGATCGCATCGACTTGTCGTCCGGTCCGGGACGCATGCTCGTGTTCGTCTACGGGGTCTTCGCCGTCGCCGCCACCGGCCGCTCCTTGGTGCAGCTGGGCACCGACGCCGACAAGGCGCCGTTCGCCTACTCGCTCTCGCTCGGCGCGGCGATCGTCTACCTGGTCGCCACCACCTGCCTGCTGCTCGGTGGGCGCACGGCGTGGCGCGTGGCCGTCGCGGCCTGCTCGATCGAGCTGGTCGGAGTCGTGGCGGTGGGCACCCTGTCGTACGTCGACAGCGCGCTCTTCCCTGACAAGACCGTGTGGTCGCACTTCGGCCAGGGCTATGCGTTCCTGCCGCTGGTGCTGCCCTTTGTGGGTCTGGCGTGGCTTCGCTCTACCGCGCCCGATAGCTGACTGGCACCGCGGCTGCCGACCGCGCCACGCCGCCGATCTGCGCTGCCACCGCCTCGGGGTAGGTCTGCCATCCCGGCGTGAGCTCGAAGGTGCCGGTCAACCGCACCAGCGCACTCGACATCGCCGACAGCGAGAAAGGCTGCGCCGGGCAGGTGTGGCGTCCGTGCCCGAACGCGGTGACCAGCTGCGGCGACGCGAGGCCATCGGTGGCACGCAGCCGGTGTCGGTCCCACCGATCCGGGTCGAAGGCATCAAGGCCGGGCGCGGCCGAGGTGTTGAGCAAGGGCAACAGCGTGGCGATCGTCCATCCCGCCGGCACCTCGTAGGTCGTGGTGCCGTCGAAGAACGACACCGGGCTCATCACCGAACGCGCCATGATCGAGCGCTGCGCCAGACGGGTCGACTCGAGGGAGCACCGGCTGGCGAGCTCGCGATCACCCTCGGCCACCTGGGCGAGCACGATCGGGTGGCTCAGGAGGTCGACGAACGCCCAGCCCAGCGCAGCGTGCATGTTCGACATCGACGCCACGTGCACGAGTGCGACGTCAAGGCCGATCCCGAGGCGCCGGACCCCGTCGCTCTCGTCGGCCCACGCCTCCACGATGCGAGCGAACAGTCCGTCCTCGGGGCCCGGTGTCAGCGACCCCACGACGTCGACCACCTCGTCGAGGGCCGCTTGCTCGGCTTCCTTGCCGGACGCCGCGACCGCGGCCATCGCGTCGGGGTGCACGAATGCATCCGATCCGTCGAGCACGTCGAAGGCCAGAACGAGCCGCTCGAAGGCGCCGCCAGTGGCGGCCGCTGCGCCGGCCCACGACGCCAGGCCCATGCGGTGGCCGAGCCGGCGGGTGAGCACGAACAGGTCGACCTCGCCTGCGTCGCCCATCTCGGCGATGGTCGCGTCCAGGGCTACGTCGAGGTTGGCGAGATAGAGAGCTACGTCGTCGCGTCGAAACAGGGTGCCGGGCAGGGTGCGTCGACCGTCGAAGATGCCGTCAGGCAGCTTGCGCCGGAGCATCAGGTAGTCGGCCACTCCCTTGCTCGCTTCTTCCTCGCGGAGGGCGTAGAACGACTCGACGCCTTCGGGGGAGAAGGTGAACAGGTAGCGATCGCGCTCGTGCTCGACCGTGAACGTCTCGCCATGCCTCGCCCGGGCGTCGGCGATGGCGGCGACCGCGTCGGTGACGTCGCGGTGCCAGGGGAGACCGGTGTCGACGGCTTGCGGCGGGCTGGGCATGATCTCGGCTGGCACGATCGGCATCCTGCCAGGCGGGCGGCACCTTGTGAGCCAGTTCACAAAGGCTGTCCTCAGTAAGGTTTACCTTGCTTGAACTGGGCTTTTCATTAACGGCACACTGGCGTTGTGGAATTCACCGGGCCGGAGAGTGCAGGGAGCGACGAGTCGACGCGACAGCGCGTCGTGCGCGCGATCCTGGTCAACGGCCCCTCGACCGCGGCGGCACTTGCTGAGCAGCTCGATCTCACCCCAGCCGCCGTGCGTCGTCACCTCGACCAGCTGCTCGAGGACGGGCACCTCGAGACGCGCGAACCGCGCACCACCGCCGCCCGAGGCCGAGGCCGCCCGGCGAAGGCGTTCGCGCTCACTGAGGCCGGTCGCGACGGGTTTGACCAGCAGTACGACGATCTCGCCGTGCAGGCGCTTCGGTTTCTCGCCGAGACCGGTGGCGACGACGCCGTCCGCGAGTTCGCCCGCCGTCGGGTGTCGTTCGTGGGAGATCGCTTCGACGCGGTGGCGGCAGCCCAGCCCGACCTGCGTCCGGCTCAGGTGCTGGCTCAGCTCTTCACCGACGAGGGCTACGCGGCCGCCGTGCGTGATTCACCTGCCGGCGAGCAGTTGTGTCAACAGCACTGCCCCGTCTCCCACGTGGCCCACGAGTTCCCGCAGCTGTGCGAGGCCGAGACCGAGGCGATCAGCCTGGTACTCGACCGTCACGTGCAGCGACTGGCCACCATCGCTCACGGCGACGGTGTCTGCACCACATGCATTCCGGATATTCCCCGTGCCACCCACCAGAAGGAGCAGGTCAGCTGATGACGACCATCGACGAGCGCAATCCCGAGCTCGAGGGCATCGGCCGCTATGACTTTGGCTGGAGCGACACCGACACCGCTGGTGCCACCGCCAAGCGCGGGCTCAGCGAAGAGGTCGTGCGCGACATCTCCAGCAAGAAGTCCGAGCCGCAGTGGATGCTCGACCAGCGCCTCAAGGGCCTCAAGCTCTTCGGCCGCAAGCCCATGCCCACCTGGGGCTCCGACCTCGGTGGCATCGACTTCGACAACATCAAGTACTTCGTGCGGTCCTCCGAGAAGCAGGCCGCGACGTGGGACGACCTGCCCGAGGAGATCAAGAACACCTACGACCGGCTCGGCATCCCCGAGGCCGAGAAGCAGCGCCTCGTCTCCGGCGTCGCAGCGCAGTACGAGTCGGAGGTCGTCTATCACTCGATCCGTGAAGACCTCGAGGAGCAGGGCGTTCTCTTCCTCGACACCGACACCGCGCTCAAGGAGCAGCCTGAGCTGTTCCAGGAGTACTTCGGCACCGTGATCCCGGTGGGCGACAACAAGTTCTCCGCTCTGAACACGGCTGTGTGGTCGGGTGGTTCGTTCATCTACGTGCCGAAGGGCGTGCACGTCGACATCCCGCTGCAGGCCTACTTCCGCATCAACACCGAGAACATGGGCCAGTTCGAGCGCACCCTGATCATCGTCGACGAGGACGCCTACGTTCACTACGTCGAGGGCTGCACCGCGCCGATCTACTCCTCTGACTCGCTGCACTCGGCCGTTGTCGAGATCATCGTCAAGAAGGGTGGACGCTGCCGCTACACGACCATCCAGAACTGGTCGAACAACGTCTACAACCTCGTCACCAAGCGCGCCACGTGCGAGGCCGGCGCCACCATGGAGTGGGTCGACGGCAACATCGGCTCCAAGGTCACCATGAAGTACCCGGCCATCTACCTGATGGGCGAGCACGCCAAGGGCGAGACCCTCTCGATCGCGTTCGCTGGTGCGGGCCAGCACCAGGACGCCGGCGCCAAGATGGTGCACGCGGCCCCGAACACGTCGTCCTCGATCCTGTCGAAGTCGGTGGCTCGCGGTGGCGGTCGCACGTCCTACCGCGGCTTGATCCAGATCAACGAAGGCGCGCACGGCTCCAAGTCGAACGTGCTCTGCGACGCGCTGCTGGTCGACCAGATCAGCCGCAGCGACACCTATCCCTACGTCGACATCCGCGAGGACGACGTCTCGATGGGACACGAGGCCAGCGTCTCGAAGGTCTCCGACGACCAACTCTTCTACCTGATGTCGCGCGGTATGGAGCAGGACGAAGCGATGGCGATGATCGTCCGCGGCTTCGTCGAGCCGATCGCCAAGGAATTGCCGATGGAGTACGCGCTTGAGCTCAACCGGTTGATCGAGCTGCAAATGGAAGGGGCCGTGGGCTAGCTCGTCTTGCTGCGCTCGCCGCGCTGGCCCACGGAGACTCGCGCGTCGGCGCTTCGCTTCGCCGCGCGGGCCCCCACCTGAGTTGCCCGCCGCCGTGGTGACTGTGTGTGGTCACCGACCTAGCACTTGTTGTTGCACTGCCAATACCGCTGGAAAGAGATTCACCCGTGACTGTGACTGATGTTGCCCGCGAGAGCGTGACGGCCGGGCTCGAGCAGGGCAAGACGCAGGGCCACCTGACCGTCTCGCACCTCAACCCGCCGCCTTCCTACGACCTCGCAGACCACCCCGTGCCTACCGGGCGCGAGGAGATCTGGCGGTTCACTCCGCTCAAGAGACTGCTCGGGGTTCTCGACGGCGAAGGCTCGTCGACCCAGCTGACACTCGACTCCACGCTGCCTGCTGGCGTGACGCTCACCCAGATCAGCGCCGCCGAGGCGCGCGAGCTCGGTGAGCTGGCGCCCAACGACCGGCCCTCGGCGCTCGCCGCCGCCAATGCGGCGTCCGCGCTGCTGGTCGACGTTCCCGCCGAGCTCGAGAGCGACGAGCCGATCGTGCTTCGCCTGCACGGTGAATCGGTCGACGACCTGGTCTGGGGTCACCTGGTACTGCGCATCGGGCGGTTCGCCAAGGCAACGATCGTGCTCACGCACACTGGCTCGGCCCGCTACAGCGCCATGACGTCCGTGCTCGTCGGCGACGGCGCCGAGGTCAACGTCGTCTCCCTGCAGGACTGGGACGACGACGCCGTGCACCTGGGCCGCGACGCGATCCAGGTCGGTCGCGACGCCTCGGTCAAGCACACCGCCATCACCTTTGGCGGCGACGTCGTGCGGATGAACGCCAACGTCGAGTACGCCGCTCCCGGCGGCTCGGCCGAGCTGCTCGGGCTGTACTTCGCCGATGCCGGCCAGCACCTCGAGCACCGGCTCTTCGCCGACCACAACCAGCCGCGCACCAAGAGCAACGTGCTCTACAAGGGCGCGCTGCAGGGTGAGCGTGCGCACACGGTGTGGATCGGGAACGTGCTCATCCGCAAGGTCGCGGAAGGCATCGAGACCTACGAGGAGAACCGCAACCTCGTGCTCACCGACGGTTGTCACGCCGACTCGGTGCCCAACCTCGAGATCGAGACCGGCGAGATCGCCGGCGCCGGTCACGCCTCGGCCACCGCCCGGTTCGACGACGAGCAGCTCTTCTACCTCCGCTCGCGTGGCGTGTCTGACAAGGAGGCTCGCCGCCTGGTGCTGCACGGCTTCTTCAACGACCTCATCCGCAAGGTCGGAGTTCCCTCGCTGGAGGAGAAGCTCACCCAGACCGTCGAGGCCGAGCTGGCCAAGAACGTGCTCCAGGAACTCGCCTGACATGGCGTTCGAGTTGGCGTGCGCTACCACCGACGTCCCGAGCGACGAGGCGATCGGGGTCACCATCGACCGCTACGACCTCGCCATCGCTCGCGAGGGCGATGAGTTCTTCGCACTCCAGGACCTGTGCAGTCACGCCGCTGTCGCCCTCAGTGAGGGCGAAGTCGAGAACTGCGCGATCGAGTGCTGGTTGCACGGCTCCCGCTTCGATCTCCGCACCGGCAAGCCGACCGGCCTGCCGGCCACCGAACCCGTCGCCACCTTCCCTGTGGAAGTACGCGACACCCCCGAAGGCTCGGGTGTCTTCGTCGACACCACCACCACCCTGAACGGAGTCACACCCTCATGAGCAAGCTTGTCATCGAAGACCTGCAGGTCTCGGTCAGCACCGACGACGGCCCCAAGGAGATCCTCAAGGGGGTCACCCTCACCATCAACGACGGTGAGACCCACGCGATCATGGGTCCCAACGGCTCGGGCAAGTCCACCTTGGCCTACTCGATCGCCGGTCACCCCAAGTACGACATCACCGGCGGCACCGTCACGCTGGACGGCCAAGACGTGCTGGCGATGACCGTCGACGAGCGCGCCCGCGCTGGTCTCTTCCTCGCGATGCAATACCCGGTCGAGGTGCCTGGCGTCTCGGTCTCGAACTTCCTGCGCACCGCCAAGACCGCGATCGACGGCGAGGCCCCCAAGCTGCGCACCTGGGTCAAGGACGTCAACGGAGCGTTGGAGCGACTCAACCTCGACCCGACCTTCGGCACCCGTTCGGTCAACGAAGGGTTCTCGGGTGGCGAGAAGAAGCGCCACGAGATCGCACAGCTCGAGCTGCTCAACCCGAAGATGGCGATCCTGGACGAGACCGACTCCGGCCTCGACATCGACGCGCTCAAGATCGTGTCGGAGGGGGTCAACCGCTTCCGCGCCCAAGAGGGCAAGGGCGTGCTGCTGATCACCCACTACACGCGCATCCTGCGCTACATCGAGCCCGACTTCGTGCACGTCTTCGTCGACGGCAAGATCGCAGAGCAGGGTGGCCCCGAGCTGGCCCACGCTCTGGAAGCCGAGGGCTACGACAAGTACACCAAGAGCGCCGCGGTCTGATCATGGATGGCCTGCTCCCCGAGCTGGAAGTCGTCCGCAAGGACTTTCCGATCCTCGAGCGCACGCTCGCGGGCGGGGTGCCGCTGGTCTACCTCGACAGCGCCAACACCTCGCAGAAGCCGCAAGTGGTGATCGACGCGATGGTCGACCACCTCGAGCGGCACAACGCGAACATCGCGCGCGCCATGCACCAGCTCGGGGCGGAATCCACTGAGGCGTTCGAAGTGGCCCGCGACCGGGTCGCCGCGTTCATCGGTGCTCCGAGTCGCGACGAAGTCATCTTCACCAAGAACGCCTCTGAGGCGCTCAACCTGGTCGCCAACACCCTGGCATGGGCGCGTGACGACCTGGCCCTCGGTGCCGACGACGAAGTGCTCATCACCGAGATGGAGCACCACTCCAACATCGTGCCGTGGCAGCTGCTCACCGAGCGCACTGGCTCGACGCTGCGGTGGTTCGGGCTGACTGACGACGGGCACCTCGACCTCTCCAACATCGACGAGCTCATCACCGAGCGCACCAAGGTGGTCTCGTTCACGTGGGTCTCCAACATGCTGGGCACGATCAATCCGGTCGCCGAGCTGACGCGACGGGCGCACGAGGTTGGCGCGATCGTCGTGGTCGACGCCTCGCAGGCTGCCCCGCAGCTGCCCATCGATCTGCAGGCGATGCCCGAGAGCGACCGTCCCGACATCATCGCCTTCACCGGCCACAAGGTGGTCGGCCCGACTGGCATCGGTGTGCTCTGGGGCAAAGCTGAGCTCCTCGGGCAGCTGCCTCCGTTCCTCGGTGGCGGCGAGATGATCGAAACCGTCCGTATGGAGGGCTCCACCTATGCCGGCATCCCGCACAAGTTCGAGGCCGGCACCCCGCCGATCGTCGAGGCCGTCGGGCTCGGCGCGGCGGTCGACTACCTGAGCCACGTGGGCCTGGACGCCATCCGCGACCACGAGCACGCGATCACTGCCTATGCGCTGCAGGGCCTGGCCACGGTGCCGGGCTTGAAGATCCTGGGCCCGACGGTGGCCACCGAGCGTGGTGGCGCGATCAGCTTCGAGGTAGACGGCGTCCACCCGCACGACATCGCGCAGGTGCTCGACTCCCGCGGCGTCGCCGTCCGTGCCGGTCACCACTGCGCAAAGCCGGCGCATGCTCGGTTCGGCGTGCAGAGCTCGACCCGGATGTCGTCGTACCTCTACACGACACCGGCCGAGATCGACGCGCTGGTCGAGGCGTTGGAATACACCCGCTCGTACTTCAAGTTGGACTAGGTGGTGACCAGATGACTGCTCAAGACCTCGACGCGTTGTACCAGGAGATCATCCTGGACCACTACAAGAACCCGCTGCACGCCGGCTTGCGTGACCCCTTCGAGGCCGAGGTGCACCACGTGAACCCGACCTGTGGCGACGAGGTGACGCTGCGGGTGCACGTGGCCGACGGCACCGTGCAGGACGTGTCGTACGACGCCGTTGGCTGCTCGATCTCGCAGGCCTCGGCGTCGGTGATGGCTGATCTCGTGATCGGCAAGCCGGTCGACGAGGCGATGGAGATTCACCAGACCTTCCTGGCCCTCATGCAGGGCAAGGGGCAGGTCGAGCCCGACGAGGACGTCCTGGAGGACGGCATCGCGTTCGCCGGCGTCGCCAAGTTCCCGGCCCGCGTCAAGTGCGCACTACTGTCGTGGATGGCCTGGAAGGACGCCACCGCCCAGTCACAGTCAACGACCCCA
>JBAUWM010000543.1:0-1741 GCA_049583775.1 Nocardioides sp. | reverse complement strand
CATGGATACCGAGAAGATCGATCAGCGGGGGACTGAGCCGGTGCGCCCGCTGATCGATGCGGTGGGTTCGCTGCGCGACGTCCGCGACCTGGCTGCTTTCCTCGGTGAGTTCGAGCGCTTCGGCGGGCACGGCATCTTCGGGTCCTACGTCGACAACGACGACCGCAACTCCGACCGCTACATCATGAACCTCTACCAGGGGGGTCTCGGCCTGCCCGACGAGTCCTACTACCGCGACGACAAGTTCGCCGAGACCCGTGAGAAGTACGTCGGGTACCTCACCAACCTGCTGGCCCTGGGCCGGCACGAGGATGCCCCGGCGGCCGCCGCCACGATCCTCGAGATCGATACTCGCATCGCGTCCGGGCACTGGGAGCGGGCCGAGACCCGCGACGTGCAGAAGACCTACAACCTCCTCACGTTCGACGAGCTGGTCGAGCTGTGCCCGAGCTTCGACTGGAACGCCTACGTCACGAACCTCGGTGGTGACGACCAGACGCTGGCCGAGGTGTGCGTGCGCCAGCCCTCGTTCTTCGCGCACCTCTCCACGGTGCTCGACGAGATTCCGATCGAGGACTGGAAGACCTGGCTGCTCAGCCACGTGCTGCGATCGGCCGCTCCCTACCTGCCCGATGCATTCGTCGAAACCAACTTTGACTTCTACGGACGCACTCTCAACGGCACCCCCGAGCTGCGCGCACGCTGGAAGCGCGGTGTCTCCTTCGTCGAGGGAGCCATGGGTGAGGCGGTCGGCAAGGAGTACGTGGCTCGGCACTTCCCGCCGACGTCCAAGGCCTTGATGGACGAGCTGGTAGCCAACCTGCTCGCGGCCTACCGGGTGTCGATCTCCGGACTCGACTGGATGACCGACGAGACGAAGGAGCGGGCGTACGCCAAGCTCGACACCTTCCGACCGAAGATCGGGTATCCGGAGAAGTTCCGCGACTACTCTGACCTGCGAGTCACTCGCGAGGACCTGCTGGCCAACGTGTACGCGGCCTCCGGGTTCGAGACAGACCGGCAGTTGCGCAAGATCGGGTCCCCGGTCGACCGCGATGAGTGGCACATGCTGCCGCAGACCGTGAACGCCTACTACAACCCGGGCACCAACGAGATCTGCTTCCCGGCCGGCATCTTGCAGAAGCCGTTCTTTGCTCCAGACGCTGCACCCGAGGAGAACTACGGCGGCATCGGCGCTGTGATCGGTCACGAGATCGGCCACGGCTTCGACGACCAGGGCGCTCAGTACGACGGCGCGGGCAACCTCAATGACTGGTGGACCGCCGACGACAAGGCAGCGTTCGAGCTGCGGTCGAAGGCGCTTGTCGAGCAATACGACGTGTTCGAACCACGCAACCTGCCCGGCGAGAGCGTCAACGGCCAGCTCACCGTCGGTGAGAACATCGGCGATCTGGGCGGGCTCACCATCGGGCACCGGGCATTCGTCATCAGCCAGACCCAAGCCGGCACCGAGGCGACGACCGAGCAGCGACAGCGGCTCTTCATGAACTGGGCCTACTGCTGGCGCACCAAACGGCGCACCGAGCAGGAGCGGCAGTACCTCACCATCGACCCGCACTCACCTCCAGAGTTCCGCGCCAACATCGTGCGCAACCTCGACGAGTTCCACGAGGTCTTCGAGACGAAGCCCGGCGACGGCCTCTGGCTCGAGCCCGCGGGTCGCGTCCGGATCTGGTGATCGGGTCGCGCCTCCCTCTGTCTGTTCATCATGGGATGTAGG
>JBAUWM010000542.1:0-2388 GCA_049583775.1 Nocardioides sp. | reverse complement strand
TGCGTGGCCCGCGGCACATGGAGCTCGTCGACAGCCCCCCGATCACGATCGTGATCGACGACCTCGGCATCGCCATGAAATCAATCGAGATCTGGCTGCCCCACAACGGTTTCGCCGAGGTATGCGCCGTCCGCGTGCCGACCGGCAGCATCGTGACGCAGCCGGAACCGAAATCAGTCCGTTGGGTTCACTACGGCAGCTCGATCAGTCACTGCGTCGAGTCGCGTCGTCCCACTGAGACCTGGCCCGCCGTCGTCGCACGGCGGCACGGTCTTGACCTCCTCAACCTCGGTTTGGCCGGTCATTGCCACCTCGACCAGCTCGTCGCACGCGACATCCGCGAGGCCGCCCCCGACCTGATCAGCCTCAAGCTGGGCGTCAACGTCGTCAACCACGACAGCTTCCGCGAGCGCACGTTCGTGCCGGCCCTGCACGGGTTCCTCGACACCCTGCGCGACCGACTTGCCGACGTGCCCGTGCTAGTGCTGACCTCGATCATCTGCCCTCCGGCCGAGACCGTGCCCGGACCCACCTTGCCGAACGAACTCGGTGGGTATGACGCCGCGCCCAGGCACCCCGACTTGGCGACCGGATCGCTCTCGGTCCAGCGGATCCGCGAACTCGTGACCACCGTGGTCAGCGCCCGCATCCAGGACGGCGACACCCACCTCTCGCTGGGTGATGGCCTACGCCTCTTCGGGCCTGACGATGTCGCTGAACTCCACGACAACCTCCACCCCACACCGGAGGGCTACCTCCGGATCGCCGACCGTTTCAGCGACCTCACCTTCGGGCCCGACGGCTGCTGGGCCGGTCATCTCACGGCTGAGAAGGGTCGAGTCGGCGCAAGTTAACGCCAACTCGACCTTCAGGGGCGGGGCTACAACTCGGTGAGTGGGGTGGGCGCGGAGCAGTAGGACGCCGCAGTGAGGAGCGAGTGGTCGGTCAGACCCGTTACCTCGATCTCGCAGGATTCGCCGGGCCCGAGGTCGACGTAGTTCTGGGAGAACCGCACTCCGGGGTGGTCGGCCTCAAGGCGCGCGAGGTAGCAGTAGCCGCTCGCCGTCAGCCGAATGACGGCGCGCGGTCCGTTGCGTTCGACGACCTCGGCCCGAACGCGTCCTTCACTCACCGGCAGATCTTTGAGTCGGCCGAAGAAGCGCCGGTTCGTGGGGGCGCGACCGGACGCCTCGCGCACTCGAGCCACGAGCTCAGCCGTTGGCGTCCCCGTCCACCGCCACACTGCGGCGGACGAGTACGGCGCCGCGAGCACGCTGACTTTCTCCTCCACGAGCGGCTCGCCGAGGTGCGGGCCGATGCTCACGAAGAGGTCGAGCGCTACGTCGTCGAGTCCGGAGTTGGTCACCCACAGCGAGACCCCGTCGTCGTCAACCGTGAAGCTGGTGAGCAGTGGCTGGTAGGCCCGCTGAAGGAAGTAGTAGCTGGCCTTGGGCACCAGGTCGTAGTCGATCACGGACCAGGACAGCCCCGGCCAGCAGTCGTTGAGCTGCCACACAAGCGTGCCGCCGCAGTGCGGCTGGCGCCGTCGGTAGTGCTCGACGCCGACTTTGAGGCCCTCGGCCTGACAGGCCATCGTGAAGTCGACGTATTCCTCGATGGTGGTGGGCTCTCCGGTCTCGTAGGCCATCAGGGCGTAGCCCTTGTCCTTCGGGTTGTCCTTGTTGCGCTGGTGGAGCTCATCGGATCCGGGCGCCAGGGTGCCTGGGGGCGTCCAGCGTTCGAGCGTGCCGAGCTCGGGGGAGGCATGGATGCCGAACTCGCTGATGAAGCGACCGCGGTCGCTCTCGTATCGGTTGAAGTGCACCAGCTCGCCACGGGTGGCGGACTCGGGCGGACCACCGGCGCCGATGTCTACCGAGGCGCCGTGCCAGACCTCCCACGCGTGTCGGTCGCCCGCTGCGGTGCCGTTGAGCAGGCTGCCGTCGAGGGACCCCCAGGGGCTCCCTGGCCAGTACGCCGTATCGGGGTCGTGCTCGGCGACGGCAGTGGGGAGCAGCTCGTTGAACAAGGCCCAGCCCCAGTCACCGGCGGGGTCGGTGTTGCCGGTGGTGAGCTCGCGTATCGCCTGGATCTCGTTCTCCCCGCACCAAAGCGCGAGGCTCGCGTGGTGACGGAGCCGCCGAACCTGGTCGGCGGCCTCGAGCGTGATCTCGGCGGCGAGGTCGCCGCGCGGATCGGGGTAGTCGAAGCAGGCGAAGAGGAAGTCCTGCCACACGAGGACGCCGAGCTCGTCGCACGCGTCGTAGAAGGCCTCCGGAGCGATGACGCCGCCGCCCCACACCCTCAGCATGTTCATGCCGCCATCACGGGCCAGCTCGACCAGGCCGCGCGCGTTCTCGTCCGGCCACGAGCCGACCAGCATCGTGC
>JBAUWM010000541.1:0-2851 GCA_049583775.1 Nocardioides sp. | reverse complement strand
GCGACGTCGAGGCGGTCGCCGACCTGCTGGCCGACCAGGTGATGGTGCAGGACGACCGCGACATGGGCCGGGAGACCGCCAGCGAGGGCCGCTTCGGCTACGCCAGCCGGCACCTCCTCGTGACGCTGGGCGGCCGCACCGCCCAGGTGCAGGTGCGCACCGTGCTGCAGCACGCGTGGGCCGAGTTCGAGCACGACATCCGCTACAAGGGAACCGTGCCCACCGAGCACGCCCGCGAGTTCGACCGCCGGTTCACCCTCGCTGCCGGCTTGCTCGAGCTGGCTGATCAAGAGTTCTCCGCGATCCGCGATCGGCTGCGTGGTCTGGCGCCTCAGCTGGCCCCGGCTGCCGAGGGCGATGACCCGCGGCTCGACCCGCGCGAGCTTGGGGCATTCTTGGCCGGCCAGTACGCCGACGCCACCTGGTCGCGCATCGACCACTACGGCTGGATCTCCGGGCTGCTGCTCGAGCTCGGGGTGACCTCGTTTGCCGAGCTGGCCGACGCGCTGCGCGGCGTCGATGAAGACGCCATCCGCGCACGCATGGACTACCGGCACCCGCCCGGCGCGGTGCGACGTCTGGACGACGCCCTGCTGTGGGCATTCGGTGAGGGCTACGTCGACCTGCATGGCAACGCGCACCGACGAATCTCGCTCGACCAGCGGTTGTCTCGGCTGCGAGGCTCGTCTGCATGAGCGTGGACGCCGCACCGCCTGGCCCGCTGTCGGTGGTGACGTGGCCCGTACGCACCGAACGCCTCGTGATCCGACCAGCGGTGCCGGGCGATGCGGCACGCAGCTTCCAGATCCGCACTCAGCCCGCTGTGGCGGAGTGGATCACTTCGCGGCCGCTTGATGAGGTGGCGTTCACCGAGAAGGTCAACGAACCGGCCGTCCTCGCCACGACCCTGATCGTCGAGCTCGACGGCGTCGTGGTCGGCGACCTCATGGTGCGCGTGGAGGATGCGTGGGCTCAGGCCGAGGTCAAGGAAGCCGCAGCTGGTGTCCAAGCTGAGCTGGGATGGGTGCTGGACCCCAGCGTGTCTGGGCGGGGTTTGGCTACTGAAGCTGCCGCAGCGCTGCTCGCTATCTGCTTCGGCCCGATGGGTCTGCGGCGGGTCACCGCCCTCTGCTTCGCGGCGAACACGGCGTCGTGGCGCGTGATGGAGAAGCTCGGCATGCGCCGCGAGCAACACCTGGTGCAGGACTCGCTGCACCGTGCTGGGGTCTGGCACGACACCTTCGGCTACGCGCTTTTGGCGACCGAGTGGGCCGAGCTCAGGCGTTGAGCCCCGGAGGCTCGGGTGCCGGGCCCGGGCCGTCTGTGGCGCACTGGCCGAGCGTGATGGCCTTGTACCTGGCGAACTCGGGCGAGCCCATCGAGGCGGCCGGGTAGTCCTCTGGCGCCAGCTCGGCGTAGTACTCGACTGCCTCGAGCAGGTCGGCGGCGTCCGTCGTGCCCCTCACTTCAGCTTCGGCTTCGGCCAGCGGCACGGCATCCTCGAAGTGATCGACCGTGCCCTCGAAGTCGCCTTGGTTGAAGGCGTCGATGCCGGCGACCACCTCGGTGCAGGCCGACGCTCCCTCGGGGGTCTGCTGGGCGGTCGACCCGGCCTTCTCGAGCGGCACGGTCGCGCAGCCGCTCAGCAGCAGGCCGCAGCCGGCGAGGAGGAGCGCGAAGGCTTTCACCCGCACCACGGTAGGCGGTGCCTCCAACGTGACCTTCCGTGCGGATCGCCCAGACCGCTACCAGGGACTGGGCTCGTAGTCCTTCAAGAAGTGGCCGTGCAGGTCTTCACCGCGCTCGCCGCGCACCACGGGGTCATAGACCCGAGCGGCGCCGTCGACGAGGTCGAGGGGGGCGTGCCATCCCTCAGCAGCGATCCGCAGCTTCTCCTGGTGGGGCCGCTCGTCGGTGATCCAGCCGGTGTCGACGGCGTTCATCAAGATCTGGTGCGTCTCGAACATCTCACCCGCCGACGTGCGGGTCATCATGTTGAGCGCGGCCTTGGCCATGTTGGTGTGCGGATGGCCGGCGCCCTTGTAGCGACGGGAGAACTGGCCCTCCATCGCCGACACGTTGACGACATGCGCTCGTCCGGACGGCGCTGCAGCGGCTGCCGCGGCCATGGCCGGTCGAAGTCGGGAGACGAGGAGGAACGGTGCCACCGAGTTGCACAGCTGCACCTCGAGCAGCTCGAGCGGATCGACCTCGTCGACGGTCTGGGTCCACGAGTTGGTGGCCTGCAGGTCAGGGAGCAGGCCACCCGCATCGACGGCGGTCCCCGCCAGGTGCGCATCGAGTGATGCGTGGCCGGCCTTCAGCGCCAACGCGGTGAGCGAGGCCGCGGAGTGCGCAGCCCGCGCGTGCTCGAGCGATTCGCCTTCGTGGTGGGCCACCGCCTCCGAGCCGAGCACGCCAGCGATGGCCGCTGGGTGCGCCTCGGAGATGCGGTCGAAGCGCACCATCTCGGGCAGGGCGCGGCCGTTGATCATCGCCGGCAGTGGCTCGTTCTCAGCCTCCACCAGTGGCGCGTAGGCGCCCGGCGAACGGCGCACGGTCTGGCAGGCGTTGTTGACCAGGACGTCGAGCGGACCGGCCGCTGCGACGTCGTCGGCCAGCGCCACCACCTGGGTCGGGTCGCGCAGGTCGATGCCCACGATCTTGAGCCGGTGCAGCCACTCGGCGCTGTCGTCGAGCGAGGAGAACCGGCGGACAGCGTCGTGCGGAAAGCGAGTGGTGATGGTGAGGTGTGCACCGTCGCGCAGCAACCGCAGGGCGATGTACATGCCGATCTTGGCGCGGCCGCCGGTGAGCAGCGCCCGCTTGCCGCTCAGGTCGGTGCGCTGGT
>JBAUWM010000540.1:0-5583 GCA_049583775.1 Nocardioides sp. | reverse complement strand
CCGCAAGACCTCGCCGATGCCTTCGTGCTGGTGCGTGACGCGGCGCGGGCTTGCCTCTCGGCCTATCCGAAGCCGTCTGATGCCGGCCCCGAGGGCGCCGACGCTGGCATGACCCAGGCCCGCGGGTCGGTGCAAGAGGTGTTCGTCACCGCCGAGCGGATGGCCAAGGGCTCCGACCAGGACGTCATGTGGCTCAGCGAAGGCACCGACCGGATTCCGCCGCGGCTGTGCATCGCGCCCCTGCAGGTGTGGGGCACGATGCGCGACAAGTTGCTCGCCGACAAGACCGTGGTGATGACCTCAGCCACCCTGATGCTCGGCGGAGACTTCGCCGCCGTGGCCACCAGCGTGGGGCTCAAGCCGGCAGAGCGGGTGTTGGGGGGAGACACGGCTGGCGAGCCCGATCGCAGCGAGACGGTGCTGCCGTGGATCGGACTCGACGTCGGGTCGCCCTTCGACTACGGCCAGCAGGCAATCCTCTACATCGCCCGTCACCTGCCGCCACCTGGTCGCGACGGCTTGGTCAAGGCGCAGCTCGACGAGATCGTCGAGCTGGTCGACGCCGCCCAGGGCCGCACCCTGGGTCTCTTCTCGAGTCGCCGGGCGGCTGAGGCCGCCGCTGAGGAGGTCCGCGCGCGGCTTCCGCACCTCACCACCTTGGCCCAGGGCGAGGCGCAGCTGCCCGAGCTGGCCCGACAGTTCGTCGACGACCCTTTCACCTGTCTCTTCGGCACGCTGAGTCTCTGGCAGGGCATCGACGTGCCGGGCGAGACGTGTCAACTGGTGCTGATCGACCGAATCCCGTTCCCGCGGCCCGACGACCCCCTGATGAGCGCACGCCAGCAGGCGGCCGACCAAGCGGGCGGCAACGGGTTCATGCAGGTGGCGGCCACGCACGCGGCTCTGCTGCTGGCGCAGGGTTCGGGTCGGCTCATCCGCACCACCACCGACCGTGGGGTGGTCGCCGTCCTCGATCCGAGGCTGGCCACCGCCCGCTACGGCAGCTTCTTGAAGGCGAGCCTGCCGCCCATGTGGACGACGAACGATCCGGCGCTGGTGCGTCAGGCCCTCGCCCGTCTCAGCGCGCCCGCCTCCGTCTGATCCGCGCCGCTAGAGGCGCGCGCGACCGTCCCACCCGCCGCGCGGGCCGCCACGCAGTCCGAAGAAGCTGGCCACAGTGGGTGCGACGTCGACGGTGCGGGCCAACGCGCTCGAGGCACGGCGCCGCGGGACCATCGGGTGCCCGCCTCCGATGAAGAACGGGATCGCCTGCGTGGCCGGATGCCCGTGGTTGCCCGGGATGGGGTTGTTGGTGATCGGGTCGGGATCGCTGAAGCGCCACCCGGCCTTGCAGTAGACGACGACGTCGCCCGCCTCGGGACCGAGTCGGAGCGAGCGCTGGCGACGATCCAGGGCTGACAGCACTCCGGGCACGTCGGAGGCCAACGAGCGCATCCGCTTGACTGCCTTGTCGCGTTGCGATGCCGGACCGGTGAAGTAGAGGAGGTCGGCGCCGCCGTTGGCGGCAATGACGACCTTGCCGCCGAGCAGCGGGTCGGCGTCCATCACGCCCTGGAGGCTGATCACCCGGTCGGTGGTGGAGAAGTCCATCGAGTGGTCGGCCAGCACGATCACGATCGAGTCGCGCCACCGCCCCGACGACTTGAGCTCGGCCACGAACCGACCGACCAAGAGGTCGGTGTCGATGAGCACGGCACGCCGCACGGCCTTGATGCCTGAGGGGCCGGTGATGTCCACGTGCGCGCCTCGGTCGATGTCACCGAGGTTGACGAACATCAAGTGCGGGTCGACATCGTCGAGCATCGCGAGCGCGGCGTTCATGGTGAACAGGTCGGGCGCGTGCTCGGATACGGGAATGATCGGGGCCGGCTCCCAACGGGCGGTGGCCCGGGTGCCGAAGATCCCGTACAGGTACTCCTTGCTCAGCACGGTGCCGGTACGCAAACCGCGCCGGTTGAGACGCTCGATGATCGTGTCGGCTTGCAAGTCGCTGGGCCGGTCGAGGTCGCGGACCGTCTTCTCGGCACGGTCATAGACGGCGTTGGCCGGAACGCCGGACCGGTCGGGACGCACCCCGGTCATCATCATCACGTGGTTGGGAATCGTCTCCATGATCGGCATCGACCGGGCGCGCGGAAACCGCAGACCTCGGTTGCGCAGGTCGCGCAGGTTGGGCGTGAGCCCGCTGTCGATCTCCTCGGGGAGGCAGCCGTCGATCACGATCACGTAGGCCCGTTTACGTGTCTCTCGCCCCGGCGCCGCCACCGAGGGAGTCGCCACGGCGGCGGTCGAGAAGGCCAACCCGGCTGCCCCTGCCTTGAGCAGGGTGCGTCGTCCCGAGGCGATCTCGGCCGCGCCGAGGGCGTAGGGCCCGGGCTCACCGGCAGGTCGGTGGCTGGCGCAACAGCTCATCGGTCGACCGGTCCGTTGACCTGACGCACCGTGTTGGTGCCGACGCGGGTGGCGTAGGACGTCGAGTAGTGGATCGGCGCATTCTTGTCGCGCCGGTCGCCGGTGATGAACCAGTCCATCTGAGCTCGCTTCGCCGTCAGGTCGAGCACGGAGAAGCCGTGGTCGTTGAAGTTGAGGTAGCGCATGTGCCGGTTGTTGGCCAAGATCGCCGTCTGGATTGCAGCGTTGGTGGGAGAGATGGCCGGCGCCACTTCCTCGTCCTTGAGGTTGTTCGAGGTGACCGACGTGCAGACGAACTCCACGCCCGCCGATCCGCTCAGCGGATACGTGGCTGCGTCGTAGGGGAGGTCGCCAGCCCAGCCGGAGTGGATGTCACCGGTGATGAAGAGCGCGTTCTGCACCTGGTTGTCCTTGATGTGCCTGAACACCTCGCGGCGGTCGTGCGTGTAGCCGTCCCACTGGTCGACGTTGATCGGAAATCCGTCGTCGGGCAGTAGCCCGAGGGCCGCGTTGACGGGGGCCACCAGTTGATCGGGAAGTGCGTTGATCGCCAACGGCATGATCATCACCGGGTTGCCGATCACCTTCCAGAGCGACTGGTCGCTTGACAGTGACTGCTTGAGCCACCGCATCTGGGTAGCGCCGGTGATGGTGAGGTCGGGGTCGCTGACTGCTGCTTCGGTCGTGGGCACCGGGAACGGCAGCACCGTCTCGACCTGCTTGGAGCGGTAGGTGCGCAGGTCGAGCATGCTGAGCTCGGCAAGCGTGCCGAACGTGAGTCGTCGGTACAGGCGCGATCCGTCGCCGAGGCGCGCAGTGCCGTCGAGGCGCACGGGCATCCACTCGTCGAACGCGCGGTGTGCCCGTGCTCGCCGCCGGCGGTAGTTGCCTTCCTGGCCGGGCTGGTGGTTCTCGGCGCCGTTCTTCCACTGGTCGTTGGTGACCTCGTGGTCGTCCCACGTGATGATCCAGGGGTACTTGGCGTGCGCGTCTTGGAGGTCGGGGTCGGTCTTGTACTGGGCGAACCGGCGGCGATAGTCCTCCAGCGACACCATCTCGTGCGGCGGGTCGTGCTTGCGGATGGGGATGTCGGTGGGCCCGAAGGCGTAGCCACCTACGGGGTACTCGTAGATGTAGTCGCCGAGATGCACGACCGCGTGCAGGTCGTCGCGTTCCGCGATCCCGCGATACCCCGCGAAGTAGCCGGCCTGCCAGTTGGCGCACGAGACGACGCCGAAGCGCAGGAATCGCGGCGAGGAGCCGACCGCTGGTGCAGTCCGCATCCTGCCCACCCGGCTGCGTGTGCCGCGGTAGGTGAAGCGGTAGTGGTACCAGGTGGCCGGCTTGAGGCCGGTCACGTCGAGCTTGACGGTGTGGTCGCGGCTGGCGCTGGTGGCGAACGTGCCGCGGCGCACGATGCGACGAAAGCGCCGGTCGGTGGCCACCTCCCACTCGACCTCCACCTTCGGGCCCTTGCCCGATCCGGGGCGGCTCGCGGGGGTCGGCGAGACGCGCGTCCAGATCAGCACGGCGTTGGGCAACGGGTCACCCGAGGCGACTCCGTGCTGGAAGTAGCGTCGACTCGCCTCAGTGGCCGCGTCGGCACCCTGGCTGCTCGCCGCGACCGTCGTCAGCGCCGCGCCGGCCGAGCCGGTTGCGAGCACGGTGCGGCGATGGATTGAGTGTGGAGAGGTCACGTCAACACCCAACGAGTCGGCGCCGCTGAAGTCATGCGAAGCGCGCACCGGTCATGCACTGTTCACGCTCGCGTTCACCTGCGGTTGCGATCCTCGACGGTCGCGGTCACACGCTGCCCGAGGTCGTCGTCCTTCGAGCGGCCCGAGCACGAGAAGCGAGTGCCCCGCCGGCAGACGAAGTGGTCGCCGGCGTTCACGAGCGTGACCTCGACCGCGCTCACCTTTCGGTTGCTGAACTTCGTCACGAGACTTCCCTCGCCGGAAGCCGACAGCGCGAGGGAACGGACCTGCGGGGCCCCGCCCTTCTTGAAGATCGTGACCACCGCGGCTGTGCGGCGCTTCACCGAGCTGAGGTCGACGTCGATCCGCAGCCGCCAGCCCCTCTGCCCGAGCCCGATGCCCGCCACGTAGCGGATGGTGCTGCTGGTGAGGTGGTCGAGATCAACCGTGTAGGGGGGCGCGGTGCGCCGGCGCTGGGTGAGCTTCGTCGACCGGTCGAGCTTGCTGCCGGGGTACTTCGACGACTTGCCCTCGGTGTAGGAGCGTCCCGGCATTCGATTGGCTTGGGCAAAGCTGGCGAACGCCTCGGTGAGCGAGACGCCACGCTTGGCCACGGCCTGCTTGATGGCCTGCAACGAGTAGCGGTCCTTGCCGCCGGGGCCGTCGTCGGCCAGCTCCCACATCTCGCGCACCAATGACGGCATGGCGCCGGTCTTCTGCGGCAGCTGCTCGGTCAGGTGGCGAAAGAAGATCCAGGTGCCGTAGTGGAAGCTGCGGGTGAACTGGTCCATCGAGGTCGAGGGCCGGGTCATCGGGCTGTCGCTGAGGTACTGCACGTTGTCGTTGACGTCGTCGAACACCTCGTCCTCGGCCCAGGTGGCTGTGGCCTCCATGAACCAGGCGTCTTCGCCGTAGTCATAACCGAACTGGACAGCGTGGAAGTACTCGTGGGCCAAGGTGACCTCGAGGTTCTCGCGTGGGGTGTTGTCAGGAAACTCGTTGCTCGCGTAGTCGTTGTCGACCACGCAGTAGGCCGGCACGTCGCGGTTGGCCGGAATGTTCTCGTTGTCGGTGGCGCAGTAGCCGTACAGCCCGAACTTGCCGATGTCCTTGAGGTAGACGTCGACGCGCGCGTCGCCGCCGCGGTTACCGTCGGACTTGGGGGCGCGATACCCGGCTCCCACGTAGGTCTGGTGCACGTAGGTGGCGGTGGCCAGGGTGAGTGCTGCGTAGTCAGGCACTCCGTCAGAGTTGAGGTCGCCCGCGGCAGGCTTGTCTCCGGTGGTGGTCACGTAGTGCACGCACACCACCTCCGAACAGATCGGCGTGGCCTCGGCTGTGGAGTAGGCATCGCCGCGCGGGTCGTTGGCGCCGTCGGTGGGGCGGGCGAGAAGTCGGTCGGCCTCGCTGCGCGCGGGCCGGGCGAGATCGGGCCGAGCCACCGCGAGATCGC
>JBAUWM010000539.1:0-17162 GCA_049583775.1 Nocardioides sp. | reverse complement strand
GCTGACCGCAGGCAGCAGTCGGAAGCGGTTCCAGCCGGCCACGGCCGCAACAACGGCTGCGATCGCCACCTTCACCAAGAGCAGCCGCCCGTAGTCAGTGCCGAAGAGCGGCGACCAACCCCCCAGGATCTGGGCACCCATCAGGGTGCCGGTGAGCGCCAACAGCCCCAGCGCTGTGGCTGCGAGCACGGAGAACCGGCTCAGCAGGAGTGCGGCATCGCGCTCGCGACCGCTGAGCTGACCGAGCACGAGGGCCAAGCCGATGAGTCCGCCCAGCCAGGTAGCCCCGGCAGCAAGGTGGAGCACGTCGGTGCTGATCAACAACCAGACCGGCTCGATCGCGCGACTGTGCCCGACCAGTACCGCGGAGATACCGGCCACGGCGGCGGCCATAGCCGCCACGCGCGGCCGGTGCAAGGTGGCAAAGGCGACCGACAGGCCCACCACCTGCAGCCCGAAGACGACGAGATCGTCGCCGACCAGGGCAAGGTCGATCGCCTGGGCCTCGCCGAGCTGGCTCAGCCCCAGGCCCTGCTGGTAGGCGCCGCTCAGCGGAATCGTGAACGCACTGGCGAGACCTGCCAAACCCGCCGCCGACCAGCGCACGCGGGTCAGCCGGTCAACGACCTCGCTGTCGAGCCGTACCCCCCGGGCGGTCCAGGTGATGAAGAAGACCAGCCCCACGGCCACCAGCAGGCCGAGGTAGCCGAGTCCTTGGGTGATGCTCAAGACCGTTCGCACGCCCGCCGGGTCGACGTCGGGCAGCCTCGGCGCGGCCACCACGGCGCTCGGGGCGCCGATGGCGAAGGTCAAGGAACCCGCGATCGGGTGCCCGTCGGCCGAGATGGCACGCCACACCACGACGTAGCTGCCGTCGTCGAGCGAGTCCGGCAGGTCGGCGGTGATCACCGTGTCGCGGCTGCTTCCGTCAGCCTCGACCGGGCTGCCCGCCGAGTCGAAGACCTGGACGCCGTTGGGCGGCAGCGAGACCGGCTCGTCGAAGACGAAGGTGACGACGTCGGGCGCCTCGGGCAGGACCGCACCCTCAGTGGGGTCGCTGGAGAGCAGGGTTGCGTGCGCGGAGGCTGGCGCCGCGCCGGCCACTCCTGCGCTGAGGGCGAGCAGGGTCAGGCCAGCGGCGACCCAGGCACGAAGCGTGAGTCGTCGCCGGCCCGACACTGCTGCCGTCATCGTCGGGTCAGGACTTGCGGCTACGAGCCAGCGCAGCACCGCCGACGAGGATCCCGAGCACGCCGGTCACCAGACCGGCCATCGCCAACCCGTTGCCGGAGTCGTCGGAATCGTCCGAGTCGACGGCCGCGGCTGACTCGGCACTGGCTGCGGCTTCGTCGTCCCCGTGCTCGTCCCCGTGCTCGCCGGCCCCGTGCTCATCGGCGGAGTCCTCGTCAGTGCTGCCGTGGTGACCCTCACCGCTGGCCTCGGTGACCGTGACGACGGGAGCCGGGCTCTCCAGCTCGCCTTCCTGGCCCTCGGCGGCGACCTCGGTCCAGGCGGTCTGGCCCTGTGTGCACGTCTGGATCGTCGGGAACGCGAGGTTCTCGCCAGCAGCGTCCTCGGGCAGTTGCAGCGACAGCTCGAACGAATCACGGAAGCCGTCGGGCAGCGGCGTCTTCGCGGTGTAGGTGACCGTGGCGATCCGCTCGGTCAGCTCGTTGCCGTGGGCGTCGGTGACCGGCGGGTTCAGCTGCTCGGCCTGCTTGGCGACGTCGTAGTAGGGGTTGCGGGTGGGCGTCACCGAGTTGATGCCCTCCGGGATCGAGATCTCGACCTTGGTGGTGGCCTTGCCGTCGCAGCCGTGCGGAACGCTGAACGTGACGACGGTGTAGGAACCGGCGGCGGTCTCTGAGGCCGCGGCGCTCACATGCGCCGAGGCAGGCGCTGCCAAGGTGATAGCGATCGCTGCAGCCGCGCCCACGAGGGCGGCCGGGCGGGCGAGCGAGCGCGCGGAGATAGGGCTGATGGTCATGAGATGTGTCCTGTCTGAGTTCATGTCGATGGTCGTGGGCGTGCGCAGAGCACGCAGCACTTCAATGCGGGCAGAGCACGCAGCACTTGAATGCGCGCCGAGCGCAGCACTTGTGGCGCGCAGAGCGCGCGGTACCTGAATGCGCGCAGAGCGCGCGGGCCCGACCACCGGGCAGGAGGTCAGGCAGGGGCGGGGGCGAGCAGCGTCGGTGGGCCACGCCGGGGGGCGTCAGCCACGACGTAGCGGTGCAGCAGCGCTTCGACGATCGGCACCGACGCCGATCGACGGACAGTCACGACGGGCAGTCGAACCGACCGCGACCAGGTGACGATGACGTCGGTCGCCCGCGCGCGCACCTCCCAGACCAGCGCCGTGAGCAGCGCCGCTGCCAGGTGCACACCGATCATCGGCAGGGCGAGTGCGGCGTGCTCGTGGTGCCCGGAGTGACCGGCCACGCTGGCAGCTGGTTCGAGCGCGACCAACCACCCGTGCAGGAGGAGCTGAGCGGCCACCAGGCCCGGCAGGGCGTACCGCACCCGGATGCGGTCGCGCAGCACGAGCACCCCGGCGCCGAAAACGGCCAGCGCCATCAGCGCGATCCACACCGGTGAGGGCAGTGCTCCGCCGGCCCAGGCGTGGCCGAGCACCAGCACGCCGGTGATCTCCACGGTCGCCCACGCGGCGCGCGGCACGGAGCCGCGGCGCGGGGCCAAGTGGAGGGTCAGCACAGGCTCCATCATGCCGAACGCGCTGGCGTCAGGTGCGCGCGAGGGTCCGACGAGGCGCCGGAAGCAACCGCGCAGCTGGCGCCGTGGCGGAGCCACGCGAGATGTTGATCAGCAGCCCGACGGCGAGCATCGACGCGAACATCGAGCTGCCGCCGTAGGACACGAAGGGCAACGGAACGCCGGTGACCGGCATGATGCCGAGGCACATGCCGACGTTCTGAAACGCCTGGAAGCCGAACCAGCAGGCGATGCCGGACGCCGCCACGCGACCGAAGACGTCGTCGGTGCGTGCCGCGATCGCCAGCGCCCGCCACAGCACGACGCCCAAAAGAGCGATCAGGGCGGCAGCCCCGATCAGACCGAGCTCTTCGCCAGCGACAGTGAACACGAAGTCGGTGTGCTGCTCGGGCACGAAGCCCGAGCGGGTCTGGGACCCCTGGAACAGCCCCTGACCGAACAGTCCGCCGTTGCCCACCGCGATCCGCGCCTGCTCGACGTTGTAGCCGGCCCCGCGAGGGTCGAGGTCGGGGTTGGTGAACGCCATGAACCGGTCGACTTGGTAGTCCTTGAGCAGACCGCCGAGCGAGGCCATCACGGCGCCAGCGACGCCCACCACTCCGAGCAGCGCCAGCCAGCGGCGCGGCGCCCCCGAGGCGGCTAGAACCCCGAAGACGGTCGCGGCCAGCACGAGCATGGTGCCGAGATCAGGCTGCGCGAGGATCAGCGCGGCCGGAACCGCAGCGATCAGCAGCATCGCAATCACGTCGGGCGAGCTCACCCGGGCTCGCCAACGGCCCTCAGAACGCTCGGCGACGATCAGCGCCATCCCGATCACCACGGCGAGCTTGGCGAACTCCGAGGGTTGGATCGATAGACCACCGAACATCAGCCACGACCGCGATCCGTTGACGACGGTGCCCATCGTGAGCACGAGCACCAGTCCGCCCACGGAGGCGAGGTAGACCATCGGGGCGACGATTCGCACCCAGCGATGGTCGGTGAAGACCACGATCGCGAGCAACGCGATGCCGATCGCCACGTTCACGACCTGCTTCTGCACGAGCGCCCGCGGTTCGCCCCCGGTCAGCTCAGCGCGCGCACTGGTCGCCGACCACACGAGCAGGCAGCCCACCACGCTCAGGAGCAGCACTGCGGTCAGCAGCACCCAGTCCATGCCCGTGCGACGACTCATCGTTGCTTCCTCTCACGCGAGCCCGGGGCGGGCGGAAGGATGGCGCCGTTGCTGGCGAAGGTCGGCAGGCGCTCGGGCAGCGTCGTGCCCGGGATCGCTGACCGGTCGGGACGCACGACCTCACCGTCGATGCCGTAGAGCGACTCCCAGATCCTGCGCACCGACGGCCCCGAGGTGCCCGAGCCGGTGCCGCCCTGGCTGACCATCATCACCACGACGTAGTCGTCGGAGTACGACGCGACCCACGAGGTCGACTGCTTGCCGTACACCTCGGCCGAGCCGGTCTTCGACCGAATCACCACCTCATCGAGGGGGAACCCACCCATCCGCCACGCCATCGTGCCTTGCCGGGTGACGCCCTTGAGGGCCTCGTCGATGTAGCCGATGACCGATCGAGGCACGTCCACTCGACCCACGGGCTTGGGCGAGATCTTGCGGATGACGGTGCCGTCTGCAGCCACGATCGCCTTCGCGATGCGAGGCGCGTAGAGCGTGCCGCCGTTGGCGATCGCGGCGTAGCCGCGAGCTAGCTGGAGCGGGGTCACGATCGTGTCGCCCTGGCCGATCGCGAAGTTCGCGGCGTCACCGGCCCGATAGGCGTAGCCCTCGACACAGAACTCGGCGGCGAACTTGTAGACGAAGTCGCTGGTGGCCGGCTGCTGCGGCTTGTCGGCGATACCGCAGTAGTAGCGCTTCTGGGAGCGGTAGTAGGCCAACTTCCACTTCCGGTCGGCGATCCGGCCAGACGCCTCGCCGGGCAGGTCGATGCCGGTCTCTCGCCCGAAGCCGAACTTCTTCGCCTCGCGGACCAACGGGTCCTTGGCGTTGACGTCGGCGACGTCTGAGCCGAAGCGCGCCCAGTAGTCGTAGCCCACGCGGTAGAAGAAGGTGTTGCACGAGACCTCGAGAGCCTTCGCGAAGTCGATGTAGCCGTACGCGCCGGACTCGTAATTCTTGAACGCGCGGTTGCCGACCTGGAACGACGACGAGCAGTTGAGCCGGGTGTCGCGCGAGTAGCCGTTGGTCAGGGCGGCCGCCGTCATGAACGGCTTCCACGTCGATCCGGGGGCGAACTGCCCCTGCGTGGCGCGGCCGAGCAGAGGTGTTCCGGCCTTCTTGGAGTAGAGCCCGGTCAGCTGCTTCTTGGTGATGCCGCCGACCCAGACTTCGGGGTCGTAGGTGGGTTGGCTCGCCATCGCCACGATGCGACCGGTATCGGCCTCCAACACGACTGCCGCTCCCGAGTCGGCCGCGTAGTTACGGCCCGTCACCGTGTCGCGGGTGGCCCGGGCGGTGGCGATGGTCAGCGCGAGCTCTTGCTCGACCATGGCCTGCACCTTGGCGTCCAGCGAGGTGACCAAGGTGTCACCAGGCTGGGCCTCGATCTGGCTGTCATCGCCCAGCACCCGGCCCATCGAGTCGACCGCCACCTTCTCGTAGCCGGGCATGCCGCGCAGCCACTCGTCGTACTGCTGCTCGATGCCGGCCCGCCCGACGACCGAGGCCCCGTTGACGGAACGATCGCCGTCTGACTCGGCCTGATCGAGCTCGCCCTCGGTGATCGGGCTGAGGTAACCGAGCAGGTGCGCTGCGTTGATGCCGAACGGTTGCGGGTAGGCGCGGACGGTCTGTTGCCGCACGACCACACCGGGAAAGTCCTCGGGCTGCTCGAGGATCCGCTGGGCCTGGGCCTGGTCGATGTCGAGCGCCACTGGCACTGGTTGGTAGGGCGACCCGTTCCAGCACACGCCGGGGCTCGAGCCTTCCTCGCCGCAGCTGACCAGCTTCTTGCCGAGCCGCTTGGGTCGCTGGTCGACCACCCGGGCCACGCGCTTGACCAGGGTGCGGCCCTGGTCGGCGCTGAGCTTGCCGAGCACGGTGCGGTCGAGCGAGACCACCCAGCTGAGCCGGTTGGCCACCAACGGGCGCCCCTGGTCGTCAACGATCAACCCGCGAGCCGGCTGCACGACGATCTCGCGCACCGACTGGGCCGCTGCCCGACCCTGGTAGACGTCACCGGTGACCACCTGCAGGTAGTACAGGCGCACGAAGAGAGTGGCGAACAGCGAGAACACCAAGGCCTGGATGACCACGAGCCGTAGTCGGCTGCGGCGACTGCTGGACGTGCTGGATCGGCTCATCGCACCCTCACACAGCGAGCCGGTCGGGCTCTAGCCGGTCGAGGGCGCGCAGCACCAAGGGAACGAGCAGCAGTGCGACCGCGACGTCCCACACGACGCCGGTGAGCACGACCTCGAGCAGGCCAGGCACCGAGCCCGACGAGTCGGCCAACACCAGGCCACTCAGGGCGAAGAGGGAGGTGCCGAGGAACGAGCACGCGGCGACTGCGGCCATGCAGATGGGCAGGGTCGGCAACGCGTCGGGACGCACCCGACCGGCGATGTAGCCCACCAGGAGGAGCGCCAGGGCCCATCGGCCCGCGATGTGATCAGACGGCGGCGCCAGGTCGACCAGCAGACCGGCTGCGAACCCGATCACCATGCCGAAGTGCGACCCACGGGCCAGGCCTGCGGCCACCACGACCAGAAGCACGAGATCGGGGCCCACATCGTTCACGAGCAGGTGTGGGAAGACCGTGGTCTGCACCACCAGGGCGAGGGTGACCGCGAGTGCGGTGAACGCCACGCGCGCGGTGTGGGTGCCGGTCATCTCAGGCTCCCGTCTGCCTCGATCACCGAGCGGTCGTCGGCGCGCGTGCCCGAGGGCACCACGACGCCCACGAGGTCGAGCTCGGAGAAGTCGACGAACGGTTCGATGACGGCACGCTGGGTCGTGTCACGGGGGCTGGCGTACACCGACACGACTCGGCCGACCGGGATGCCGGCGACGTACGGCCCGGCGCCCTTGCGGCTGCCCCACGTGACGACGGTGTCATTGCGCGACGGAATCACCGTCTGGTCGACGAGCTGGAGGTCAAGCCTGCCCTTGCGGCCGAGGTCGCCGCGACCGTTGAGGAAGCCGAGCTCCATGGTCTCACCGATCCGTCCACCGATCGTGGAGTCGGGGTCGACGACGAGCAGCACGGTGGCGGTGGTGCGGGTGACCCGGAGAATCCGACCGACGAGGCCGTCGTTGTTGACCACGGTCAGGTCCGGACGAAGTCCGGCGTCGGAGCCGGCATCGATCGTCACCGTGCTGGAGAAGGACTGCGACGGGCCCAGGCCCACCACCCGCGCGGGCAGCAAGGCGTAGCCCAGGTCAGCGGCCGCACTGGTGAGCCCCTCGAGCTCGGCCAGCTTGTTCCGGTCGTATCCCGCACTGCGTACCCGGGTGCGCAGCTGGGCGTTCTCGGTCTCGAGCGCGCTGAGCTCAGCGCGCATGTCGCCGCGCGAACGGAAGACCTCAGGCAGCTCGACCACGGGGCGAACGACGCCCGACATCGCGCTCTGGGCTGGGCCAACGACCTCGCCGACTGCGCGTCGAACGGGGTCGACCACCGTGTCTCCGGCGCCCTGGTCGAGCACCATCAGGCTGGCGCACGCGAGCACCAGGGCCACGACCAGCGATCGCGGCGGCGTGCCGGGCGGTTCACCCTCGCCGGGCGACCTCCCCCAAGCTCGACGCTCGAAGGGGTTCACCGCGCGCGCCTCGCATCGGCCACGAGCACGGCCTGGAGCGCGTCGAACTCCTCCACGCACCGGCCGGCTCCCATGGCCACCGACAGCAGCGGATTCTCGGCCACGTGCACGGGCATCCCGGTCTCGAAGCGCAGCCGGTCGTCAAGGCCGCGCAGCAGGGCACCGCCACCGGTGAGCACGATGCCGCGGTCCATCAGGTCGCCAGCCAGCTCAGGTGGTGTCTGGTCGAGGGTGACGCGAACGGCGTCGACGATCGTGTGCAGCGGCTCTTCGAGAGCCCGGCGGATCTCACCGGCCGTGACTGTGACGGTGCGCGGGAGCCCGGAGACCAAGTCGCGCCCGCGCACCTCACCCACCGGCTCGCCGTCGGTCGAGGGGTAGGCAGACCCGAGGCTCATCTTGACCTGCTCGGCGGTGCGCTCCCCCAGCATCAGGGAGTACTCCTTCTTCATCCAGGTCACGATCGCGGCGTCGAGATCGTCGCCGGCGGTGCGGACGCTGAGTGAGGTCACGATGCCGCCCAGCGAGATGACGGCGACCTCGGTGGTGCCGCCGCCGACGTCGACGACCATGTTGCCGGTGGGTTGGTGCACCGGGAGTCCGGCACCGATCGCGGCGGCCATCGGTTCCTCGATGATCGAGACGCGCCGGGCGCCGGCCTGGTAGCCGGCTTCCTTCACGGCGCGCTGCTCGACGGCGGTGATGCCGCTGGGCACGCAGATGACCATGCGGGGCTTGGCGAAGTACGCGCGCCGGTGCACCCGGGCGATGAAGTGGCGCAGCATCTGCTCGCAGGCCTCGAAGTCGGCGATCACGCCGTCCTTGAGCGGACGCAGGGCAGTGATGTGGTCGGGGGTGCGCCCGACCATCCGCTTGGCCTCATGGCCCACGGCCAGCACCTCGCCGGTGCGGTCGTTCCGGGCCACGACGCTGGGCTCGTCGAGCACGACGCCCCGCCCGCGGACGTAGACAAGCGTGTTTGCAGTACCGAGGTCGACCGCCATGTCGCGGCCGATGATGCTGTTCGCCATCGCGCATGCCTCACTGCTCGTGCGCAACCAGGGGAAGGTGGGCGCGACGTGCACGAGGCGTCGGTACCCGGTTGTGAGCGTAAGTAGTGGGGCTGGTGTGACGCAGGAGGCGCGCCGAGGCCCCCGCCCGGGATAGTTCGTCATCTGGTCGACCTCTTCGGGCGACCACGACGTTGACTGGATGACGAACTATCCGGCCTATCAGCCAGGCAGCGGCTCGTCCTCGGAGTGGCGCAACCAGAGGTCGCTGTCGTCCGGGGGGACGTCGATGCAGGGGCCGCTGAGCTCGAGCAGCACGAAGTCGCCGACCTGAGGACGATCAGTGACCTTGATCGCGATGCCGGTCTCGCGGGCGCTGGTGCCTTGCAGCGCCTGGCCCTCTGACCCGGTCGAGGCCGCGCCGAAGTTGAACCCCTCCTGCGCGAGACGGGTGCCGAGCTGTGGCAGCGAGGCCCGGTCGGCCCCGGCAGCCGGGGTACCTGCGATCTCTGGGCCGTCGATCCGGACGCTGAGCCGGTACTGGAAGCTCGCGAACGTGTCGACACCCGCACTCCGGCATCCCTGATACCGGCCCTGCGCCGGACGTCGGGAGCCCGGCAGCTCGTCCTCGACCGCGGCGATGACCCGCACTGCCGTCGCTCGGACGTCGTCACGCTGCTGCTCGAGCTCGGCCCGGGAGCTGTCGCTCTCGCCGTCTTCGGCCGCATCGTCACCCATGCAGCCAGTCAACCCGACCGTGAGCGCAGCGGCGAGCGCGACAGCTGCCAGCAGTCGCCGAGTCACCGCGTCACCTGCGTCGTGGGCTGCCGGTCAAGCTCAGGGTCGTGCACCCCGGCGTACCAGGGGTCGTAGTTGTGGTCGGCACCCAGCACGTCGGCGTAGTCGCCGTTCACGATCTGGCTCATGTTGTAGAGCGCCTCGGTGTCATGGTCGAAGTACAGCGAATGTTGGCCGATGTCGGGAAGGGACCCCCGCGTCGTGGACTCAGCCTGGAACCGGTTGCCGCCGAAGTCGTCCTCGGCAGGGTCGTCTCCCAACCCTGCTCCGCCGAGGGATTCGAGGTGGAACCACCCGTGGTTGGCGAGGTAGGTGATCGGGTCTCGACTGTTGGCGCCCGCCCACACATGGTCGGGGTCGACGCCGGTGTCGCCAGCGTTGTTCGTCTCGCCGCCAGCCCCGGGGCTCCCGACAAAGACGAGGTCGTCGACCGCAAGCCCATGGTCATGAGCAGCATGGCCGGTGGTGGTGGAGCCATAGCTGTGGCCGATCGCCGTCACGTGGGCGGGCTCGCCATCGCGACCGGCCCGAAGCCCGTCGATCGTGTCGGCCAGCCGCGCGCCTCCTTCATCGGCCAGCCCTTCGGTCAGCACCCCGCCGGCGTCCCAGCCTTCGTTCCACGGCACGTTGTCGGGCGCGTCGTAACCGACCCAGAAAAGGGTGGCGTTGGTGGCGTCGGGGTCGAGGAAACGAGTCGACTCATACATCGTGGCGGCCCGGTCGGCGAGGTAGGGCGCGCTCTCCCCGTCGGTGCCGAACCCGGGAGTCAGCACCGCCACGTTGTCGGCGCGGTCGAGGTTGCCAGCAGAGATGCCGATGGCACCGTCGCCGTCGAAGGCAGCCGGGTCGTAGAGGTAGAGCTGGCTCTCGATCGGGAGGCCGGTGATCGGATCGAGCCGGTCTTCGATCTCCTGCCGGGCGTCGTCGGCTGCTCGGGCGTTCTCGAGCCAGGTGCGCTCGTCGTCGGTGATCAGGCCCTGGCTCTCGACGTTCTCCCAGTCGGCAAGGTCGCGCTCGAGCGCCACCGTGTTCGCCTCGTCGCGTGCCCACGCCGGGATGCCGTCGAGGTTGCCGATGGCGCCGGGCGCGGCAGTGATGATCGCCTGCTGCTGCGCGTTCGTGAGGGAGTCCCACCAGGTGTTGATCTCCGTGGGCGAGGACCCCAACGGTGGCCGCGTGTCGAGCGCCCGGTCGGCGGGGTCGGGCACGCCGCCGTAGATGCGTTCGACCGATTCGAGGTCGAGCACCCGCATGAACGCGTCGTTCATCGCGGTCTCCTCCGCGCTCACCGCCAACCGCCACGCCTCGACGTCCCCGTCGAACACGTCGACCTGCCCACCCACTCGGACGCAGTCGTCCTCGAGGTCGCTCAGCTCTGCGGGAGTGAGGGCGGTCGCCGCACGGGTCTCGAGGGCAGCCACCTGCTGGGCCAGGTGAATACGTCGTTCGACCAGATCGGCACGCTCGCCGCGAAGGTCGGCCATCTCGTCGGCATGCCGCTCGACCCGCTGGGCGACGCCTCGCAGGGCCAACGACATCGCGTCGGCGGGACGGCCGATGGGCACGATCGCCTGGTGATAGGCGGCCGACCCGAGACTGGTGGTCCAGTCGCCGATCCGGGCACCACCCGCAACAAAGGTGCCGGCGTCGTCGACCTGCGCTGAGGCGGCGCGCAGTCGGCCGGCGCACACGCGGATGGACTCCGGATCAACGTCGAGAGCAGCGATCTGGCTGGGACGGCGCGGCAACATGACCATCAGCGCACCTCGGTGAGGTAGGGCAGGAGTGCCATGAAGTCAGCACCCACCGTCTCGTCGCTCTCCACGTAGTCGCGGATCGTGACGCGCAGCCCATCGGCCTGCTCCTCGCAATCGCGGGCGAGGGCGTCGGCGTGCCTGGCCCAGGCGCTCAAGAAGCGCGCTGCCGTGCCGGAAACGGCGGCAGTGAACCCGCTCGACCCCGCTGTCGCGATCTGGCCGGCAGCAGCCTGCACGTCCAGGTGCTGCTCGTCCCAGGCGCGGGCTGCCTCGCCGACTGAAATGGGCACGACCTCCATCAGTGCTCGCCTCCGCCACGGACCAGGCTGCGGGCACGAACGGCGCCGACATTCAGCGGTCGGGCAGCCAGGTTGAACAGCACGATGCCCGCGGTCTCCGCGAAGGACGCGGTCAACTCGAGCTCGTCGAACCGGCCCACCAGCCGCTCGACGGCGCTCGGCGGCCGGGTCACCTCCCACCCTTGCTGCTCGAGATGGGCTCGCAGTGCGACGAGCAGATGGAGGCCATCGGGGCGGTGCGCGCTGATCCGAGCCGAGGCTCGGACCCAGCCGGGGTCGGCCGCGTAGTGCCAACGGGCCACCGGGTGGCCGACGTCACCGGTGGCTGCCCG
Organism: Nocardioides sp.; assembly: GCA_049583775.1. GTDB lineage: Bacteria > Actinomycetota > Actinomycetes > Propionibacteriales > Nocardioidaceae > Nocardioides. Next base: position 5,460 of record JBAUWM010000539.1, on the reverse strand, counting down.
CCACACGTGGGTCAACTGCTCAGACACCCGCGCCAGTGAGCGCGTCGCTACCTCATCGGGGACGTCGATCGGGCTGGCCGTAGGCCGAGGAGGTGGCGGGGGCAGGACCACGAGGTCGACATTCGGATGACGACGGTGCAGGTCGGCGAGGAGCGGCGAGTTGAGCAGTGGATCCGAGTTATCCATGCCGTCAGGTCTGCCCGGACCACACGCCGAGAAACCACCGCGGAGGGATCTGTGGATGACCCCCGAAGTGGGTCAGAGGTGCGGGAACCAAAGGGCGATCTCGCGCGCGGCCGACTTGGGCGAGTCGGAGGCGTGCACGAGGTTCTCGCGGGTGGAGAGGGAGAAGTCGCCGCGGATCGTGCCCGGGGCGGCCTTGCGTCCGTCGGTGGCCCCGTTGATGGCCCGCACCACCTCGATGGCCTCATCGCCCTCGAGCACCAGCGAGACCAGCGGCCCGCTGGTGGCGAACGCGCGCAGCGGCGGATAGAAGTCGCGCTCGACGTGCTCGGCGTAGTGCTGGTCGGCGAGGGCTGCGTCGATCGCTCGGTGCTCCATGGCCACGATCGTCAAGCCCTTGGCCTCGAACCGTGACAGCACGGCACCGACGAGTCCCCGACGGACGGTGTCGGGCTTGAGGAGGACCAGGGTGCGCTGCGTCATGGCCTCGACCCTAACGACCGGGCCCGTTCGTGCACATCGGAGGGCACGTCGTCGTGCGAATCGTCGCCCGAGACCGGAGCATCAGCCACGCGCCGGATCGGGATGACGCCGCCCCACACGCCAGCTGCGACGTCGTCGGGATCGTCGACCGGCCCTTCGGCGCGCATCTTCATCGAGGACTCGCGCATCGGGACCGCCAGCACCGACGTGGCGGCGAGCTCCTTGCGCGTGTGCGGCCGCAGCGTGGCGGACCGGCCAGGCACCATGTGGTCGACGGTGAGGCTGAGCGCGCGCGCCTTCTCGTCGACGTCGATGACGATGCGAGCCGCACCGATGACCACGGCCGATCGGTAGTTCATCGAGTGGTGAAAGCCCGAACGCGCGGTCACGAGGCCGTCGAGCTCGGTGACGGTGACGCACACGGTGGTCGATTCGGCGCGGGTGAGCCACCGCGCCGCGACCGATCCGTGGATGTAGAGGGTGCCGCCGTCATCTGGCCCTTCGAGGTCGACGGCGAAGGCGACCGGAAGCACGACTGGATGGTCGCCGACGGTGACTCCCACGTGGGCGATGAGTGCATCGGACAGCAGTGCGTGCAACTGCTCGCGTTCGGAGACGGCGCGCTCGCGGCCGCGACGCACCGACGTGCGCTCGGTCGGTGACAGCGCGTCGTCAGGAGGAGTCACTGCTCGGAATCCTGCCTGGCGTCGAACGCCGCGAATGCTGCCGCTCGCTCGTTCTCGATCTTGCGGCCGAGCAGGTCGGCCATCCCCCACAACAGCGCGAAGATCGCGCCGAGGAAGAACATCGTGGTCACGAGGAACCCCAGCCCTACCGCGGCGACTTGCACGGCCCACCCCAGGTGATATCCCCACGACTTGCGCAACAGGCCGGCCACCAGAAGGCAGGCGACGGTGAGACCGAGGCCCACCGGCAGCGCCTGGGAGGCGGGCACGTCGGCCACCGAGATCATCACCGGGGTGCTCAGCCCGAGGGTGATCGCCTCCAGGGTCAGCACCGCCGCACACATGCCGCGACGTGGCGACTTCTCGCGCTCGCTGGCCATCAGCCGCGCCGGGTCAACATCGTGCGAGCCTCGCCCACGGTCACGACCGAGCCAGTCACCAAGACCGCCCCCGACCCCAGCGGGTTGCCGTACGCCTCTCCGGCCTCGGCGAGCGCAGCCGCCTGGTCGATGGCGTCGGCCAGCAGCGGCGCAACGGTCACGCGTTCCTCACCGAACACCTCGATCGCGGCGGCAGCGAGCCGCTCGGCGGGCATCGCCCGGTCAGTGGAGTTCTGGGTGCACACCACGTGCTCGAGGTGCGCTTCGAAGGCGGCGAGCAAGCCGTCGGCGTCCTTGTCGACCATGACGCCGATGACGCCGATGAGCGGGGAGAACTGGAAGGAGTCGTCGAGCGCTGCCGCGGTGGCCCGGGCGCCGTGCGGGTTGTGCGCGGCGTCCAGCACGATGGTCGGGCTGCGCCGGATGACTTCGAGCCGGCCGGGCGAGGTGACCTCGGCGAACGCGGCGCGCACGAGCTCGTCATCGAGCGGTTGGTCGCCGGTGAACGCCTCGACGGCGGCGAGGGCTACCGCCGCGTTCTGCGCCTGGTGCGCACCGAAGAGGGGCAGGAACACGTCGTCGTAACGCGCCCGCAGACCCTGCAGGGCGATCATCTGGCCACCCACCGCCGGCACCCGTGAGACCACACCGAACTCGACACCTTCGCGGACGAGAGTGGCACCGACCTCCGCAGCGCGCGCCGCCAGCACGTCGGCGACCTCGGGCGATTGTTCGGCCAGCACCGCGATCGAGTCGGACTTGATGATGCCGGCCTTCTCGACGGCGATCTCGGCCGGCGTCTCGCCCAGGTACTTCGCGTGGTCGATCGCGACCGGCAGCACCACAGCGACGTCCGCGTCGACGACGTTGGTGGCATCCCAGGTGCCGCCCATGCCCACCTCGACGACGGCGACGTCGACCGGGGCGTCCGCGAACGCCGCGTAGGCCATCGCCACGACGGTCTCAAAGAAGCTGAGCGGGTGATCAGCGTCGTCGTCGACCAGGTGGGTGTAGGGCGCGACGTCGTTGAACGCCCGAACGAACGCCTCGTCGTCGAGCGGCTCGCCGTCGATGCTGATGCGCTCGTTCATCTGCTCCACGTGCGGCGAGGTGAAGCGTCCGGTGCGCAGCTCGAGGGCACGCAGCAGCGTGTCGATCATCCGAGACGTCGAGGTCTTGCCGTTGGTGCCGGTCAGGTGGATCGTTCGAAACGAGCGCTGAGGATCACCAAGCAGCTCGCAGAATGCCTCGATACGGTCGAGTGACGGGTCGAGCTTGGTCTCCGGCCACCGGGAAAGAAGGGCGTCCTCGACCTCGGCGAACGTCGAGGCGAGACGGGGGGCGGCGGGGGTTTCACTCATGTCGACACGAGTCTAGAGAAGTGGCGCGTCCGAACTCGGCGGGCCGTGGTGGCAGCAAACTGGAACACGTTCTAGGTTAGGCCGCATGAACGACGCATCGACGCGTTTCGAGGCGCTGCGCAGCGCCCATCCGGCTGACGTCTCCGAGCTCGACTCCCTCTGGGCCGACCTCCAAACCGTCAGCGTCGAGGAGATTCTCGGACCGTGGCGCGGCGGCGACTTCGATACCGGCCATCTCGCCAGCACAGTGCTCGAGCAGGTGAACTGGCACGGCAAACGGTTCGACGGGCCGCTCGACGCCACACCGATGCTGTGCCGTGGCGACGACGGCGAGCTGTACTCGAACCTCAAGGCAGGTGGCGGCGGCGAGGCGAGCCTGTGGCCGGTCGAGTTTCGCGGCGAGGTGACGGCCACGATGGTCTATGACCGGATGCCGGTGTTCGACCACTTCAAGAAGGTCGACGACAGCACGCTGATGGGCATCATGAACGGCAAGCTCGAGGCGGCGTTCGGCGTCGCCGACCTGTACTACTTCTGGCTCGAACGAGAGGCCTGACCAGTGAAGACCACTGTCGCAATCGTCAATGAACAGGGCAACGACTTCACCTTCGAGGAGGTCGACCTCGACGAGCCCCGCGCCGACGAGGTGCTGGTGCGGATCGTCGCCAGCGGCTTGTGTCACACCGACCTGTCGCTGCGCGACCAGTTGCCCCCGGAGATGTTCCCCCGCGTCTTCGGTCACGAAGGCGCCGGCGTCGTAGAACAGGTCGGCGCCGAGGTCACTGGCATCGAGGTCGGCGACCACGTGGTGCTCAGCTTCCGTTCGTGTCGCTCCTGCGCTGCCTGTGTCGAAGGCGCGGTCGGCTACTGCGAGAACACCTTGATGCTCAACTACATGGGCTTCCGCATGGACGGCTCGACCACACACCAGCGCGACGGCGCCCCGGTCTACGGCTCGTTCTTCGGCCAGTCGAGCCTGGCGCAGCACGCGATCGCGTACGCCGACAACGTGGTCGTCGTCGACAAGTCGCTCGACCTGGCCACGATCGCGCCCTACGGCTGCGGCTTCCAGACCGGCGCGGGCACCGTGCTCAACATCTTCAAGCCTGGCCCCGCTGACAGCCTCGTCGTCTTCGGCGTGGGTGCCGTGGGGCTTGCCGCGATCGCTGCTGCTCAGGCAGCCGGCTGCGGCACGATCGTGGCCGTCGACCTCATGGACTCCCGGCTCGACGTGGCCGAGCGGTTCGGTGCCATTCGGGTGAACCCGGGCACCCTCGGCGAGCAGCCGGTGCCCGAGCGGATCAAGGAGCTGACCGGCGGCGGCGCGTCGTACGCGATCGACACGACTGCGGTCTCCGCCGTGGTGAAGCAGGCACAGCAGTCGTTGAAGGTGCGCGGCACTCTGGTCGCCCTCGGGCTGGGCCCCGAGGAGTACACGATCGATGCGATCGACCTGCTGCAGAACGGCAAGATCATCCGTTCCTCGATCGAGGGCGAGAGCGACCCTCAGGAAATGATCCCGCGGCTGCTGCAGATGCGCGCCGAGGGCAACTTCGCCTGCGACGACCTGGTGACGTCGTATCCGTTCGCCCAGATCAACGCAGCGATCGCCGACGTCGCCTCCGGCAAGGTCGTGAAACCCGTTCTGGTCTGGTGACAACCGAACCGCTTCGTCACCACGTCGTGAGTGGTGAAGGGGTGGAGGTGACACTGAATGGACACGGTGATGACAGCACGACCCGAGACGACCACGACGTCGTTCGAAGAGTTCGTGGCGGCTCGCTCGACCGCCCTGTGGCGCAGCGCGTTTCTGCTGACCGGTGACGCCCACAAGGCCGAGGACCTGCTGCAGACCGCGTTGGTGAAGGCCTGGCGGCGGTGGGACTCCATCGAGCGGCGCGAGGCGGTCGAGAGCTATGTGCGCAAAGCCATGGTGACGACCTACACCGACTGGTGGCGCCGCCGCTGGAACGGTGAGGCGCCCACCGAGGTGCTGCCCGAGAGCGCGGGCGGAGACGAGGCCGACCGGGTCGACGTCCGCCGCGACGTGCTTGCCGCGTTGGCCACGCTGCCGCGCGGCCAACGTGCCGTGCTGGTGCTGCGCTACTTCGACGACCTCAGTGAAGCCCAGACCGCCGATGCACTGGGCATCTCGGTCGGCACCGTGAAGAGCCAGGCCTCGCGCGCCTTGGCCGCGCTGCGCACCTCCCCCCTGATCGAGACCCGAGCGTCAGGAGACCCGTCATGAACGACCACGAGAACGACGACATTCGCGACCTTCTCGACAGCGCCTCACCCGGGCGGCCCGAGCTGGGCCCCGCTGAGCGGGCACGCACGGTGGCTGCCCGCGGCCGAGCTGTCCGGCGC
>JBAUWM010000538.1:0-5740 GCA_049583775.1 Nocardioides sp. | reverse complement strand
CTGGACGCCGTCAGCTCGGCGATGCGGCAGATCGACGGGGCCGGGCGAGGGCCGGGCCGCAACAGCGCCCTCGCCGACGCCCTGAGCCAACGACTGGTAGCCGCGAAGGCCCGCACCGTGGCCGACGTGTGCGCGTCGCTGCGGGCCATCGACCCGCTGGCGCTGGAGATGTTCGACCACCAGGTGACCACCACCGTCGTGCGCGTCGCCGTGCCGGTGGTCGAGGACGACGCCTTCCTGCAGCTCTGGATGCCGACGTCGGCCCTGGCCGGGCCGTTGTTCGTGGGCGCCGCCGACCTGTTCATCGGTGCCGGGTCGGACGTCCGCGTCGGCAAGCCAAAGACCAGTGGTGGTCGGCCAGATCGAAAGCCCGGCGGGCGATCAGGTGGACAGAAGGGTGAGCCGAGGGCTGGGCAGAAGCCCGGCGAGAGGCCCGCAGGCGGTGGCGGAAAGCCCGGCCAGTCGCGGCGCTCGGGACGGCGCGGCGGTCAGGGTCGCGCACCGGGTCAGCCGGCAGCGGCTCCGCAGGATGCTCCCGCGTCCGCCCCGGTCAGCGAGACGCCTCCACCCCAGACGCCCGCTGGCTAACGCGAGACCAGGCGTCTGGATCGTTCCAACCCACCCGGACTGCGCGCCCCGCCCCGACACTGGGTACGGTGCCCGCATCCCAGGCAGCCTGCAGGCACCGAAAGGCCCAAGACATGGCACAGCTCGATGTGGAAAAGGTCCTCGACGACGCGGGCGTGAAGAACCCCCACGTGCGCGAGTACGTCGCGCACTGGGCGGGGGTGACCCAGCCCGACGCGATCCAGGTCGTCAACGCCGCCGACGACGCTCGCCTGTTGGCTGAGGCCGTCGACGCCGGCGAGCTGCTGCCCGTCGGCGAGGGTCGCTACTACTCACGCAGCTACTTCAAGGACACAGCCCGCGCCGAAGAGCGCACGATCGTGGCGACGAGCAACGAGCTGGACAAGGGCACGTACAACAACTGGCGCCCCGCCGCCGAGATGAAGCCGAAGCTCGTCGAGCTGATGACCGGCGCCTCGGCTGGCAAGACGATGTACGTCATCCCCTACCTGATGGCGCCGCAGGGCTCGCCCCTGGAGCAGTTCGCCGCAGGCGTCGAGCTCACCGACAACCGCAGCGTCGTGCTGCAGATGATCCGGATGGCGCGGGTCGGCGTCGACTTCGTCAACGACCTGGGCGACTCGTTCGTCAAGGCGGTCCACGTGACCGGCGACCTGGAGAACCTCGGCCAGGGCACCGCTGACGACAAGCGCTACTTCGTGACCGTCGCTGACGAGCGCACGATCTTGCACTTCGGTTCGTCCTACGGAGGCAACGCTCTGCTCGGCAAGATCGCCCACGGACTGCGTCAGGGCTCCTACGACGGCTGGAAGAACGGCTTCCTGGTGGAGCAGTTCATGCTGCTCGGCATCACCGACAAGGAGACCGGGAAGAAGTACCACATCTGTGGCGGCTTCCCGAGCGCGTCGGGCAAGACCAACCTGGCCATGACGCTGGCTCCTGACGCCCTCGGCGACCGCTACTACGTCGAGTTCTACGGCGACGACATCGCCTGGCTCTGGGTCGGCGATGACGGCAAGCTCTACGGCATGAACCCCGAGAATGGGGTGTTCGGTGTCGCGAAGGACACCAACGAGAAGACCAACCCGACCGCGATGGACTCGATCGTCCCCGGCACCGGTTCGATCTTCACCAACGTGGCCTACAACGAGGTCACCCAGGAGGTCTGGTGGGAGGGCATGACGCCCGAGCGTCCGGCCGACCTGAACGGCTGGTCTGACTGGAAGGGCGAGAAGATCGCCGACCGCGACGAGGCCGACCGCGACGCCCCGTGGGCCCACCCGAACAGCCGCTTCACCACCACGCTGGCCAACGTGCCGAACGTGGCCAAGGACTTCGAGGACCCGGCGGGCGTCGAGATCCACGGCATCATCTTCGGTGGCCGCACCCGCGACCGCGAGCCGCTGATCCGCGCGATCCACGACGTGGCTGAGGGCGTCTACGACGGCCTCACCCTCGGCGCCGAGGCCACCGCCGCGGCCGACGGTCTCGAGGGCGTGCTGCGCTACGACCCGATGTCGATGCGTCCGTTCATGTCCTATGCCGAGGCCGACTATGCCGCCCACTGGCTCGAGGTGATCGGCCGTGCCACCACCAAGCCGATCTTCGCGCACGTCAACTGGTTCCAGCGCGGCGACGACGGCCGCTTCCTGTGGCCCGGTTACCGCGAGAACCTGCGTCCGCTGGTGTGGCTGATGCAGTACGCGAACGGCGAGGTCAAGGGCGTTCAGACGCCCGTCGGCGTCATTCCGGCTCGCGACGAGCTCAACCTCGAGGGCCTCGACGAGCAGGGCCTCGCCGACCTCGACACGGTGCTCACCATCGACATCGAGCGCTGGCAGCAGGAGATGGGCCACCGCGAGAAGCACCTGGCGCAGTTCGACGGCCTGCCCGAGGAGATCTGGGAAGCCCACCGCCGAGTTGCTGGTGCGCTCGACGCTGAGTGAACCGTCGGTGAACGGTGTCCGAGCAGTGTCTCGGACACCGTCACCCGCGACGAGCTCGTGCGTTGCTGAGGTGTGACCGAACGCCCTGAGCTGGAGAAGGCGCTACTGCGTCGCCGCGCGCTGCTGCAAGGAACGGGAGTGCTCGGCCTTTCGCTGGGCGGCACCATCGGGGCGCCTGCCAGCGGCGCTGAGCGCGGATACTCGCGACGCCTGCCGCAGGGGTGGACCTACCCCGTCGCCGAAGAGTTGCTGCCCTTCGGCCACGGCGTGATGTCAGGAGACCCGCTGCCGCGGCGCATCGTGCTGTGGACCCGCATCACGATCCCCGACCCTCGCGGGTGGGACTCCACCGAGGTGGTCGATCCGCAGGGATTCAGACGAGTCCAGGTGAGTTGGCGGATCGCCACCGACCCGCAACTTCGCCGAGTCGTGCGCTCAGGAACGGTGACCACGACAGCGGCGCGGGACTGGACCGTGAAGGTCGACGCCGACCGTCTGCCGCCGGCCACCACTCTCTACTTCGCCTTCGAGGCGCTCGGCTTCCGCTCGCCCATCGGACGCACGCGCACCGCCCCGCTGCCCGGCGCGCCAGCGGGCAAGCTGACCGTCGCTCACGTGGCGTGCACCTCGTGGTGGCAGGACTTCTTCAACTCCTACGAACGGATCGGCCAGCGTCGCGACCTCGACCTGGTCACCCATGCTGGCGACCACGTCTACGACAACTCGGGCGGGCACCCGGCCTCGCGGTACTGGAAGGGGCAGAAGAGCTGGGACGCCGATATCGACAACGCCGACTTCACCACGGTCGCCACCGCTCGCCGTCGTTACGCCCTCTACTACGCCGACCCCGCGCTCATCCGGGCGCATCAGGCGGCGCCGTTCGCGATCATGGCCGACCAGCACGACTACGACCCGGCCACCACCGACGACGTCGTCACCCTCACCACCGAACAGGCAGGCGAGGTCCTGTACGAATGGACGGCGATCCGCCCACCGATGCCAGATGGGTCAGGCAGGTTCCGTGCATCACCAGGCCCCAACCGGAACATGACGACCCCGCGCGGCCGAGCCGCCCTCTACTCCTACCGCGTGCTGCGCTTCGGAAAGACAGCCGACGTCATCCTGATCGATCTGCGCCGGTTCGCGGACCAACCCGGCGAGCAGTCGAAGACTCTGGGTGACGAACAGTGGGCGTGGTTCGAGGGCGCACTGCTGAAGAGCCAGCGCCGGGGCGCTCGGCACCGCTACATCGTCAACCAGGTGAACCTCAGCCAGGTACGGGCGTTCAACACCCCCTTCGCCGGCCAGCTCGAGGCTGCGTTCGGCGTCAACTTCAACGCACCGCAGGGCGAGATCTACACCACCGGGTGGGGTGGGCATCCCGAGGAACGCACCAGGCTGCTTCGGTTCCTGCGGCGGCACGGCATCATCGACAACGTCGTGATGTCAGGCGACTCCCACGGATTCTTCGGCTCGGACCTCGTCGAGGACGCACAGCTACCGAGCTACGAGCCGCTTACCGGTGGCGGGCTGCTGGGCGCGGTCGGCGTCGAGATGGTGGGGTCCACGATGGGCCGGCCAGGAGGCCAAGACGTCATCGCCGAGGAGCTGTACTTCGCTGCCACGGGTGGGAGCCGGGGGGCGGCCTTCACGGACGCGGCTCGCTTTGACTCCCAGTTTCGCAGCGCTGCCCTGGCGCCCACGATCGCCCTCGAACAAGCGGCCAAGGTGGCCAACCCGAACCTGCGCTACTTCAACTGGAAGGCGGAGTACGGGCACTGCCTGGTGCACCTGCGCCCCGATCGGGCGGTGCTCGAGTGCTGGCAGACGCCCCAGCGTGAGCGCTCTGACGACGCCCGACTCCTAGCGCAATTCCGCACGATGGTCGGCCGGCCGCACCTCGACCCGGTCACGTCACCGCGGGCGCTGCGCGGTCCTGATCGCGGTCGGCTCGCGCCCAGAGCCAGTACTGCGCGTCGCCGACCGGACTAGTCCAGAGACGCCGATTGGTGCCAATCGATACCGGAGTGGCGCGACTCACGGGAGGGTATCCCGCATGGCTCCCTCCATACGCACTTCCGCCTGCCTGCGCGCCCTCATGGTGATCGTGGCGTTGCCGTTGCTCGCAGGGCTGTCTGCCCCGGCTGCGATCGCCGACGGCGAACCCGTCCGCCTCGACAAGCGGGTCGACAAAGAGGCAGACGTCTTCTTCGTCGGCCGCACCTCGCCGGCCCAGACCGACTCGGTCGACGTGCTCGGCGTGACGTACGAGGTCGGCACCGACGCGGTGACGATCACCTCAAGGTTTGTCGACCTCGCCGACACGAACGGTCACCAGTTCGTCGAGTCTCACGTGCTCTCTGACGGCGACAGCTTCGTGCTGTCGAGCCAGGTAGGTCGCAAGCGGGTCTTTCTCTACCCGCCGGCCGGCCACGGCTACGGGGCGGCTCCCGGCGTCAAGTGCCTCGGCTCGCGGTCGCTGGCCGACTTCGACCTCGACACCGTGACTCAGGTCGTGCCGCTCGAGTGCTGGAACGGTGCCACCGAGGTGCGGGTGAAGACGGCTTCGGTGCTGGTCACCCGCCACACCACGGAGATCGCTCGCGACAAGGCAGCACGCAGCCAGCCGGTCGCCCTCGACTGATCGGGCTCGACTGACAGGTGTGGGGCCGTCAGACTCCCCACGTGATCCGTCGCCTGATCTGCCACCTGTACCGGACCCTCGGGTCGCGGTACCGGTGGGTGCTCGTGGCCGGGGAGGCGGGTTCGTCGGCCGGCGTCGCCGTGGCGACCGTGGCGATCGTGGCCACGTACTTCGACGTCGGCGTGGCCGATACCGTGACGGTCGTCGCCGTCACTGGGGTGGCGACTCTGCTCGCCGTGGGCTACGCCACATTCCGCGCGCGGCCGGCCTTCGCCACGATCGAGCGCTGGCGGGCGACGCCCATGCGCACCCCTCGCGAGACCGTCGCAGCCTGGGAGATCGCCACGACCTTCACCCTGCGCCAGTACCGACGCGACTCATTCACGGTCAGCCTGCTCGCAATCGCACCGACCCTCGCAGCGGCAACGGTCACGTGGAATCTGGAACCGGTCGACGTCGCAGCCATGATGCTGGCGAGCCTGATCCCTGCCGTCTACGCCACCGTGCTGAGCTACTCGATCGGCGAGCTGCTGGCCCGTCCACTGATCGAGGAGATCGCTGC
>JBAUWM010000537.1:0-18921 GCA_049583775.1 Nocardioides sp. | reverse complement strand
GCCGAGACCTGCGGGTCTTGCGCCGGAAGCTCGCCGGCCGCAACCGCGTCGGCCACGAGCTGGGCGAAGAGGTCGCGGTAGGCGCTGCGGTAGATGAGTCGTTGCGCATCGACCTGCGGGTCGACAGGCTCGGCGATCAGGGCGTAGGCGAGCCGGGGGCTCTTGAACGCGCGGAGTGCGAACGTTTCGACCACGCGCGCGATGCGGTCAGCGACGGGGCCGTTCCCGGAACCCGCGGCCGCCACGGCGTCCACCTCGCGCTGGGTCGAGGCGCGGAACACCTCGGCGAGCAGCGCCCCCTTGTCGGGGAAGTGCCGGTAGACGCTGCCGGTGGCCACCCCGGCTGATCGGGCGACCCCGGCGATCGAGCTGCCCGCGAAGCCTTGCTCGGCCACGAGGTCGTGCGCTGCCAGCACGATCCGGTCGCGCGTGGCGTCAATCCGTTCCTGGATCGCCTCGGTCCGTCGATAGGCCATGGTCGGATCCGCCTAGCCCTTGTACGTGCTGGGGCCGGCGTCGCCGAACGGCTCGGCATCACGCTCGCGCACGGCCTGCCGGAATCCGACGTCGGCGGCACGCTGCTGGAAGGCGTAGCCCTCGGCGGTGTGCCGCGAGATGCCGTCGAAGACGGTGGAGACCATGCCGCTGGTGGCTACGCCCTGTTGCATCAGGGCTGAGTTGAGCGCGAGCTTGACCATGATCAGCTGGCTCAGCGGCATCGCTGCGATCCGCTCGAGCAGCACCTCGGTGCGGGCGTCGAGCTGATCGGCCGGGGCTGACTCGACGGCCAGCCCCCAGTCGGCGGCCTCGACTCCCGAGAGACAGTCGCCGGTGAGGAGGAGTCGCTTGGCGCGCTGGTCGCCCAGCCGATGCGCCCACATGCCCGCGGCCGGCACACCCCACACGCGGGTGGGCGGGTAGCCGATCTTGGCGTCGTCGGCGATGACGATCTGGTCGGCGTAGAGCGCGATGTCGGTACCTCCGGCCACGCAGAAGCCGTGCACCTTGGCGACAGTCGGCTTGTTGGCGTGCAGCAAGCTGGCGAAGCCGCGATTGAAACGGCTCATCATGGCGTAGTCGACCATCGGGTCCCAGGTGCCCGCAGGGTCGTGGTTCGCGAGTTGCCGCTCGGCGTCCAGCACCGTGCCGGTCTGGTCGGGGCGGTCGGTGCCGGCGCTGCGCGAGTTCTCGGCGAACGCGGCCAGGTCGTAGCCGCCGCAGAAGCCCTTGCCGCGCCCCGACACCACGATCACGTGCACCTGCGGGTCGAGGTCGGCGCGCTCGACGGCGTGGGCCAGGTCAATCGGGGTGTCGCGGGTGATCGCGTTTCCCTGTGCGGCGCGGTCGAAGGTGATCCGCGCGATCCGACCAGTGACGTGATACGTGAGCGTCGGGTAGCTGACTTCTTCGCCGTGTGCCGTCGTCGCGGTTGGTCTCCAAGGTGCGTCCACCCAAGTAGTGAACCCTGGTTCATTGTTTGACGCAAGGCGTCCGCTCAGTTGACAACTAGAACGTGTTCCAACAATGCTGACACGTGTCAACTTGAGACCCACCTCACAGCACCACGCAGGAGACCACGTGACCCAGGCTCCGCCACCGGCCGACCTGAAGATGCAGCGCTCCAGTCGCGATGCAGCGACGGTGCCGGCCGTGCTCGGCGACTGGTTGAGCACCCTGCTGCCCGCCGGCGCGGATCCGCAGGTAGTGCTGCACTCGGGTATCGACAGCAACGGCATGAGCTCAGAAACCCTGGTGCTCGATGCGACCTGGACCGAGAACGGCGTCGCGCGCGAGGGAAAGTACGTCGCGCGCGTGGCCCCGGCTCCGCAGGATTTCCCGGTCTTTCCGCGCTACGACCTTCAAGACCAGTACGACGCGATGCGCATCGTCGGCGAGCAGACCGACGTCCCGGTTCCCCCGGTGGGTTTCATGGAGCCGACGGGCACCGTGCTGGGCACGCCGTTCTTCTTGATGGAGCGGATCGAGGGAGTCGTTCCGCAAGACGTGCTGCCCTACAACTTCGGCGACAACTGGCTCTACGACGCCACGCCCGAGCAGCAGCGTGCACTGCAGGACAACACCGTGACCGCCGTGGCCAAGCTGCACGCCATCCCTGACGCACTGACCACGTTCGACTTCCTCGACCCGGCCAGGCACGGCTACCAGGGCGCAAACCTCGTCGAGCGCAACCTGGCCCGTGCCAAGGCCTGGTACGAGTTCGCCGTCACCGACATCGGCCGCTCACCGCTCGTCGAGCGCGCGCTGGCCTGGCTCGAGGCGAACCTTCCTGAGTTCGACGACCAGGACGCCGTGCTGTGCTGGGGCGATTCCCGCATCGGCAACGTGATGTTCCGCGACTTCGAGCCGGTGGCCGTGCTCGACTGGGAGATGGCCGCCATCGGCCCGCGAGAGCTCGACCTGTCGTGGATGGCCTTCGCTCACCAGGTCTTCGAGAGCATCGCCCAGATGATGGAGCTGCCCGGCATGCCGGGGCTGCTCCGCGCCGAGGACGTCGTGGCGACCTACGAACAGGTCAGTGGCGCCACCGTTGGCGACCTCACTTGGTACGACGTCTACAACGGGATGCAGTGGTGCATCGTCTTCATGCGAACCGGTGCCCGGCAGATCCACTTCGGCGAGATCGAGAAGCCCGACGACATCGAGTCACTTTTCCATTGCAAGCCGCTCGTGGAGCGGATCATGAACGAGGCAGGAGCCTAAGAAACCGTGATTAGCCAGCTCGACGAGTACCCGATTCACCAGCTGCCGCTCCCGGTCACCTGGGCCGGTAGCAGCGACCGCAACTTCTACGACCGCTGCTACTTCAACGCCCACGACCGCACCGGCGACATCTTCGTGATCACTGGCGCTGGCTGGTACCCGAACCTCGGCACCAAGGACGCCTTCGTGCTGGTGCGCCGCGGCGACGAGCAGACAGCCGTGCACCTCTCCGACGCGATCGACCCCGACGGCGGAGATCGGCTCAACCAGCAGGTCGGCGCCTATCGCATCGAGGTCATCGAGCCGCTGCAGAAGGTGCGCCTCGTGCTCGAGGAGACCGAGGGCATCGCGATGGACATGACCTGGGACGGCTCGTTCCCGGTGATCCAGGAGGAACGTCACGTCATGCGGGCCGAGAGTCGGCTGACTCTCGACGCCCAGCGCTTCGCCCAGCTCGGCACCTGGCAGGGCACGCTCTCGATCGACGGCACCGACATCGAGGTCTCCTCCGACCGTTGGGTCGGCTCGCGAGATCGCTCGTGGGGCATTCGACCCGTCGGCGAGGCGATGCCGCCCGGCGCTCCGCTGGTGCCCGAGTTCGAGGGCATGTGGTGGCTCTACGTGCCCATGCGGTTCGACGACTACGCCATCGTGCTGATCATGCAAGAGGACCCGAGCGGCTATCGCACGCTCAACGACTGTCACCGCATCTGGAAGGACGGGCGCATCGAGCAGCTCGGTTGGCCCCACGCCAAGATCCATTACACCTCCGGCACGCGGGTGCCCACCGGGGCGACCATCACGTGCACGACGCCGCAAGGCACCACGCTGCGGCTCGACGTCGAGTCGAAGTTGCCGGTGCCGATCCACATCGGTGGAGGGTATGGCGGTGACTCCGACTGGACTCACGGCGTGTGGAAGGGGACCGACTTCACCGAACGCCTCACCTACGACCTGAACGCCCCTGAGGTCGCCGGCCGCGTCATGTTCGGCGTGATCGACCACGTCGGCCGCGCCGTCTGCACCGAAGGCGACGCAGCACCCCAGGAGGGCTGGGGCCTCTTTGAGCACGGAGCCCTCGGCCGCCACGACCCCAGCGGCTTCGCCGACTGGTTCACCCTCGCCCCCTGATCGGAGCAGTCATGACCCGCGACCTCAACCACGACGCCTTCTACATCGACGGCGGCTGGGATGCACCAGCCACCAACGAGAAGATCGAGGTGATCTCTCCTCATACTGAAGAGGTCATCGCGCTGGTGCCCAACGGCACGCCGCACGACATCGACCACGCGGTGGCCGCCGCCCGCAAGGCCTTCGACCACGGCCCGTGGCCGCGGATGACCCCGCAGGAGCGCATCGACGTCGTCGCCACCTTCTCAGGGCTCTACGCCGGCAAGCTCGGCGAGATGGCCGACATCATCACCGCCGAGATG
This sequence comes from Nocardioides sp., assembly GCA_049583775.1. Taxonomy (GTDB): domain Bacteria; phylum Actinomycetota; class Actinomycetes; order Propionibacteriales; family Nocardioidaceae; genus Nocardioides. The sequence goes on along the minus strand of JBAUWM010000537.1, from coordinate 14,767 downwards.
GGCTCGCCGACGTCGTTCTCCAACCTTGCCCAGTCGCCCGCGCCCTGGATGCAGATCGAGGCGTTCCTCGGCATCGCGCGTGAGTACCCGTGGGAGGAGGTCCGCCCAGGCGCGCTGGGCGGCCCAGTCATGGTGCGACGCGAGCCCGTGGGAGTCGTGGCCGCGATCCCGCCGTGGAACGTGCCGCAGTTCACGATCATGTCGAAGGTGATCCCGGCGATCCTCGCCGGCTGCACCGTCGTGGTGAAGCCCGCCCCCGAGACCCCGCTCGACGGCTACTTGATGGCTGAGCTGTTCATGGAGGCTGGCCTGCCGGAGGGCGTCGTCAACATCGTGGCCGGCGGTCGCGAGACCGGCGAGCACCTGGTGGCGCACCCCGGCATCGACAAGGTCGCCTTCACCGGCTCGACCGCCGCGGGTCGCAAGATCGGCGCGGTGTGCGGCGAGCAGCTCAAGCGGGTCTCGCTCGAGCTCGGCGGAAAGTCGGCCGCCATCGTGCTCGACGACGCCGACCTCGAGACCACCATGGAGGGCATCAAGTTCACCGGCCTGATGAACTCCGGCCAGGCCTGCGTGGCCCAGACCCGGATCCTGGCGAGCCGGGCCAACTACGAGAACGTCGTCGAGGCCCTAGCCGCCAAGATCAAGATCATGCAGGTGGGCGACCCGATGGACCCGGCCACCGAGATCGGCCCGATGGTGGCGCAACGCCAGCAGGAGCGGGTGGAGAAGTACATCGCGCTCGGGCAGGAAGAGGGCGCTCGCCTCGTCGTAGGCGGCGTCGGCATGCCCGACGGCCTCGACCGCGGATGGTTCGTGCGGCCCACGGTCTTCGCCGACGTCGACAACCGGATGCGGATCGCCCAAGAGGAGATCTTCGGACCGGTGCTCTCGGTGATCGCCTACGACGACGTCGACGACGCCGTCCGGATCGCCAACGACTCCGACTACGGCCTTGCTGGCACGGTCTGGACCGGCGACCAGGAAGCAGGTCTCGACGTCGCGCGTCGGGTGCGCGCCGGCACCTACGGCGTCAACACCTACACGATGGACTTCGCCGCGCCGTTCGGTGGTTACAAGTCCTCGGGCATCGGTCGCGAGTTCGGGCCGGAGGGCCTCGGCCAGTACACCGAGCTCAAGTCGGTCTACCTCGAGACGCCGGTCAGCTGAGCCCTGACGCCGAGTCGGCGCAAGCTTGAGCCGACTCGGCGGGCGCAGTTGACAACTTGAGTTGATGTGTAAAGCGCCACAAAAGCTACGGACGGGTAGTAACCGAGACGGGGGTCACATACCCTCGGTATATGAGTGCCCCATCGAACCCGAATCCTGCTGGCGGACCACTGGTCGAGGGGCCCGCAGATCCTGAGCACGACCCGTCTGCCGCCTATGCCCTGGAGCCTGTCTACGTCGAGCGACTCACGTCGCGGCTGCTAGCCACCTCAGGGCGCACCGTGCAGGTCGACTCGCCGATCGACGGCGCCCCGTTGGCGCACATCCCGCAGTCAAGCGATGCCGACGTGGCCGAGGCCTACGCCCGGGCTCGTCAGGCCCAGGCTGTGTGGGCGCGCACGCCCCTCGATGAGCGCGCGGCCATGCTGTTGCGCCTCCACGACCTGGTGCTCGACCGGCAGCACGAGATCATCGACCTGATCGTGCTCGAGTCGGGCAAGGCCCGTAAGCACGCGTTCGACGAGCCGCTGCACATCGCCTTGACCGCGCGTTACTACGCGCGCACCGCGCACCGGCACCTCGACTCCCAACGCAAGATCGGCGTCATCCCGGCGCTGACCCGGGTGGAGCTGAACCGAGTGCCCAAGGGCGTCGTCGGCATCATCTCGCCCTGGAACTACCCCTTCACGATGGCGTTGTGCGACGGTCTCCCGGCGTTGCTCGCCGGCAACGCGGTGGTGGCCAAGCCGGACGCGCAGACCATGCTCTCGGCCCTGCTCGGCGCTCGCCTGATCGACGAGGCAGGCTTTCCGAAGGACCTCTGGCAGGTCTTTGCTGGCCCCGGCCGTGACCTCGGGCCGGCGATCATCGGCGAAGCCGACTACATCTGCTTCACCGGCTCGACCGCCACGGGCAAGGTGATCGCCCGCCAGTGCGCCGAGCGGCTGATCGGCTGCTCGCTCGAGCTCGGTGGAAAGAACCCCATCCTGGTGCTACGCGACGCCGACCTCGAGAAGGCGGCCGAAGGCGCTGTGCGCGCGGCGTTCTCGAACGCCGGCCAGCTCTGTGTCTCGATGGAGCGGATGTTCGTGGCCGACCAGGTCTACGACCGGTTCGTTCAGCGGTTCGTGGCGCGCACGCAGGCGATGACCCTCGGTGCAACCCTCGAGTGGGACAACGACATGGGCTCGCTGATCTCGCAGGATCAGCTCGACACCGTGGTCGCCCACGTCGACGATGCCGTCGCCAAGGGCGCTCGGGTGCTGGCAGGTGGACGAGCGCGTCCTGACCTCGGCCCCTTCTACTTCGAGCCGACGATCCTCGAGGGCGTGACGCCGGAGATGACCTGCTTCGGCACCGAGACGTTCGGACCGGTGATCTCGCTCTACCGGTTCCACGACGAGGCCGAGGCGGTGGCTCGTGCCAACGACGGCGAGTACGGCCTCAACGGCTCGATCTACAGCCAGGACGGCGACCGGGCCCGGGCGCTTGCTCGCCAGATCAAGTGCGGCACGGTCAACATCAACGAGGCGTTCGGAGCGACGTTCGCGAGCATCGACTCGCCGATGGGCGGCATGCGAGAGTCGGGCATGGGTCGACGCCAGGGCAGTGAGGGAATCCATCGCTACACCGAGTCGCAGTCGGTCGGCACTCAGCGTGGACTGCGGTTCGCCCCGATGTTCGGCATGTCCGACGAGACCTACGCGAAAATGATGACCACGTCGCTGCGAGTGATGAACAAGATGGGGAGGGCCTGATGGCTGGCAAGCACGCCAAGCATGCAGCCGTGAATGGCGCTGCTCAGCCGAGCACCACCGGCGCCGACTTCGACGTCCTGGTGATCGGGTCGGGGTTCGGTGGCTCGGTGACCGCGCTCCGACTCACCGAGAAGGGCTACAAGGTCGGCGTCATCGAGGCTGGCCCGCGCTTTGAGGACAACGACTTCGCCTCAGGCACCTTCGACCTCAAGCGCTACCTGTGGGCGCCGGCGCTGGGCATGTACGGCATCCAGCGCATCGATGCGGTTCGCGACACGATGATCGTGGCGGGAGCCGGCGTGGGTGGCGGGTCACTGGTCTACGCCAACACGCTGTACGAGCCGCTGGATGCCTTCTACAACGATCCCCAGTGGGCCGGCATCACCGACTGGAAGGACGAGCTCGCGCCGTTCTACGACCAGGCCAAGCGAATGCTGGGCGTGGTCGAGAACCCGGTGCGGACCCCTGCCGACGACGTGATGGAGAAGGTTGCCAACGACATGGGGGTGGGCGAGACGTTCCACCCGACCCCGGTCGGCGTCTTCTTCGGCGGTCCCGAGGCGCGCCCCGGCCAGAAGGTGGCCGACCCCTACTTCGGGGGCGCGGGCCCCGAGCGCAACGCCTGCCTCAACTGCGGTGAGTGCATGTCGGGTTGCCGCCACAACGCCAAGAACACCCTGGTCAAGAACTACCTCTACTTGGCGGAGAAGGCCGGCGCCAAGGTGCTCCCGCTCACCACGGTCACCCGGGTGGCACCGCGGCGTCTTGGCGGTTACGAGGTGCACGTGAAGTTCACCAAGGCCAAGCTGCCCGGCGCTGACTCGCGTCGGGTGCTCACCGCCGACCAGGTGGTCTTCGCCGCGGCGTCGCTGGGCACCCAGAAGCTGCTCCATCGGATGAAGAACGAAGGTCACCTGCCGCACCTCTCCGAGCGGCTCGGCTACCTCTCGCGCACCAACTCCGAGTCGATCCTCGGCGCCATCGCGCCGTCCAAGGACCCGACTGACTACTCCTACGGTGTGGCGATCACCTCGAGCTTCCACCCAGACGAGGTCACCCACATCGAGCCCTGCCGCTACGGCAAGGGCTTCAACACGATGGCAATGATGCAAACCGTGCTCACCGACGGTGACGGCGACGAGCCGCGTTGGCGCACCTGGCTCAAGGCCATGTGGACCGAGCGCAAGAACCTTTTCGAGCTCTACGACCTCAAGCACTGGTCGGAGCGCACCGTGATCGCCCTGGTGATGCAGACGCTCGACAACTCCATCACCACCTACAGCAAGCGCAACCGGTTGACGGGCACGTGGCGGATGACGTCGAAGCAGGGTCACGGGGCCCCCAACCCCACCTGGATCCCCGTCGCGAACGACGCGGTGCGTCGGATCGCCGGTGTACTGGGCGGCACACCCGGCGGCAACGTCGGTGAGCCGTTCAACATGCCGCTCACCGCTCACTTCATCGGCGGCTGCGCGATCGGCACCAGCGCGGAGAACGGCGTGGTCGACCCCTACCAGCGGGTCTACAACTACCCGGGCCTGCACGTGGCCGACGGTGCGGCGATTTCAGCCAACCTCGGGGTCAATCCGTCGCTCACGATCACGGCGCAGGCCGAGCGGGCGATGGCGCTGTGGCCCAACAAGGGTGACGTTGACCAGCGTCCTGAGCTCGGGTCGCGGTACCGTCGTGTCGAGCCGATCGCTCCCGCGGCTCCGGTCGTCCCCGAGCACGCTCCTGGTGCTCTGCGACTGCCGATCGTGGGGGTGTCCTGACCAGGTTCGGGTGACCAGCCCGAATCGGCCCCGACAAACTTCACAAGTTTTCGGCCCGAGCGGCGTAACCCGGTCTTTGACCGGTCGTTGAGTCAGCGAACTCGGCGCACTAGTTGCTCCCTCCCGAAGGGCCGAGTTCGATCGTCCGTGCACTGTCCAACAGTTGCGTGGACGCGCAGGGCCCCGCCACCCTCCCTCCCCGGCGGGGCCCTGCTGCTTTTTCAGCACAGGCCTCAGTTGCCAGGTGGTCGAGGTGGGAGGGCCGGTAGGCCAGCCGCCAGGTGGTCGACGTGCGAGGGCCGCTAGGCCAGCCGCCAGGTGGTCGAGGTGCGAGGGCCGCTAGGCCCGAGCCTCGAGACCCCGCACACGCGAGAGCGAGAGCGGGCGCAGCGGTCGCCGCGGTGACCTCAGCCCGTAGGCAGCCGAATACTGCGGAATGGCCTCGGCGCACGCGAGCGCGACGGAGCCGGAGATCAGCTTGTCGGCGAGCGAAGTGAGCAGGTTGGCTGAGAACACGGAGAAGACCAAGGCATGAGTGACCGACAGCAGTCGGTCGGTGACACCCTCGCTGGCGTGGCCGACGTACCCGTCGTACACGAAGAGCAGGATGGGCGCCGCCACGACTGAGCAGGCAAACGCCACTCCGACGCTGAGCGCCAAGAATCGAGCGGCACTCTGTCCGAGGCGCCAGCGACGGACTCCGTAGCCCCAGAGCAGGGCTCCAGCCACGTTGACCAGGATGAACGGAAGCGAGCTGCTTCCCGAGACGGCGACGCCCACGACATTGGTCACGACGGCCACGAGCACCGCCCACCACGGTCCGACCAACACCGCCGCTATCGCGGTGCCCACCATGTCGAGGTGCAGCCGCAACTCGAGCAGCGTCACCAGTCCGCGGCCGCCGGTGTTCACCAGCACGCTAGCAATCACGATGGCGGCGATGACGCCCCCGGACCAGGCGAGGGTTGTCGGCCCTGGCTCTGGCTCAGGCTCTGGCCCCGGGCTCGGTTTTACGGGCTGGGGCATCGGGTCCCCGGACGGCGTAGTCGCGGCCACCGCTCGACGCGCGGCCTGCTCCCAGGGCCTGATGGTGTCGTCGTCGAGGTTGAGGGCGCTCAGCACCTCGCCCACCAGCTTGAGGTCCACCCGGCGGCGCCCGGGGCGAAAGACGTCGTACACGGTCGACCGGGCAACCCGGGCGCGGTCCGGGCTGACTCCCTGGGCTTCGCGACGGAGGGTGATCCGCTGGGCGAGCTCGGCATACGAAGGGTCCCCGGCGCTGGCCCGCAGGCCTTGGAGCCCCGCGGCAAGCTCGTCCAAGGGTGTCGCGCTCTCGGAGGGCACGAGTGCGTCGTCAGACATCTGGAACCTTTCGACCGGCCGGCCGACGACCCCATGTCGCGTGCGAACCGCACGTCAGGGTAGTGATGCCTGGCGGCGGCCGTTGGCGGTTCCGCCGATAGAGTTCGACCATGAACTCTGGTGTCGCTCCGGTTGATCACGACTTGGTGCTGGTGGTCGACTTCGGCGCGCAGTACGCCCAACTGATCGCACGCCGGGTGCGTGAGGCCCGCGTCTACTCGGAGATCGTGCCGCACCACCTGCCGGTGGCTGAGATGCTGGCTCGCAAGCCCGCTGCGATCGTGCTCTCTGGCGGACCTTCGTCGGTCTACGAGGAAGGCGCCCCGGATATCGACCCGGCGCTGTTCGAGGCCGGAGTGCCTGTGTTCGGCATGTGTTACGGCTTCCAGTTGATGGCTCGCGGCCTGGGCGGTGATGTCTCCGCCACCGGTGCCCGCGAGTACGGCCGGACGCCGGTGACGGTGTCGGCTGGCGGCACGTTGCTGGCCAATCTCCCGACCGAGCACTCGGTCTGGATGTCGCACGGCGACTCAGTGGTCGCCGCCCCGGCAGGATTCGACGTCCTCGCCTCGACGGCGGACACGCCCGTGGCGGCTTTCGAGTCGATCGAGCGCCAGATGGCCGGGGTGCAGTGGCACCCCGAGGTGATGCACACCGAGCACGGCCAGCGGGTGCTCGAGCACTTCCTGCTCCAGATAGCCGGTTGTCGCCCGACCTGGACGATGGTCAACATCGTCGAGGAGCAGATCGAGACCATCCGGGCCCAGATCGGCGAGACCGGGCGGGCTATCTGTGGACTCTCCGGTGGCGTCGACTCGGCCGTGGCCGCGGCGATCGTGCAGCGCGCGATCGGCGACCGACTGACCTGCGTCTACGTCGACCACGGGTTGATGCGCACGGGCGAAACCGAGCAGGTCGAACGCGACTTCGTGGCTGCGACCGGGGTCGACCTCAAGGTGGTCGACGCCGAGAAGCAGTTCCTCGATGCCTTGGCTGGAGTCAGCGACCCCGAGACCAAGCGCAAGATCATCGGTCGCGAGTTCATCCGGGTCTTCGAGGCGGCCCAGCAAGAGGTGATCGCTGCCTCGCCGGGTGACGTCGACTTCCTCGTGCAGGGCACGCTCTATCCCGATGTCGTCGAGTCGGGCGGTGGCGCGGGTACGTCGAACATCAAGTCGCACCACAACGTGGGCGGGCTACCTGACGACCTCGAGTTCGCGCTCGTCGAGCCCCTGCGCACATTGTTCAAGGACGAGGTGCGACTCGTGGGCGAGCAGCTGGGTCTTCCCGCCGAGATCGTGCACCGCCAGCCCTTCCCCGGACCGGGGCTCGGCATCCGAATCATCGGTGAGGTCACCCGCGAGCGCCTCGACATCCTGCGCGCAGCCGACGTGATCGCCCGTGAAGAGCTCACCCGCGCCGGGCTCGACCGCGACATCTGGCAGATGCCGGTGGTGCTGCTGGCCGACGTCCGTTCGGTCGGCGTGCAGGGTGACGGCCGTACCTACGGTCACCCGGTCGTGCTGCGCCCAGTCACGTCCGAAGATGCGATGACCGCCGACTGGGCGCGACTGCCCTACGACCTGATGGAGCGCATCTCTACCCGCATCACCAACGAGGTGCGCGAGATCAACCGGGTCACCGTCGACATCACGAGCAAGCCGCCGGGGACCATCGAGTGGGAGTAGGCCGCCGCCAGAGGCTCTGGTGAGTCGACAGGCGTGACGGTCGTAAACTCGACACATGGGCTCTCGTCAGAGGCTCAGGCGGGCGGCTGAAGCGAGGATCGGGGTGGTGGAGTGAGCGAGCAGCTGTTCACTTCGCGACTGGATTTGCTCGCTCACGACCTTCAAGCGCTCCGTCACGAAGCCGGCTCGCCATCGTATGCAGATCTCGTGAGCGCGATCGCCGCGCAGCGCTTGGCTCGGGGGCTGCCCGAGGGTGAGTGCCGGCCAGGTCGGACCACGGTCTACGACGCCTTTCGTACCGGACGCCGACGTCTTGACACGGGACTGGTGCTCGAGATCGTCGAGGCGCTGGGCGTGGACGAGGCGGGGCGTCAACGGTGGGCTGAGCGCTGCAGAGCGGCGGTTGACGGCCCTCGTGACGTCGCAAAGACTCCCGACGACGCGCCCGTCGTGCTCGAGGTGAGCGAGGTGAGCGAGTCGACCTCGTTGGTCGCCTCCGGCCTCCCGGCCCTCAAGGTCGTCCTGATGTTGCTGGGCGGCTGCATAGCGCTCAACGTGTGTGGTCACCACGCAGTGGAATGGCTGGGCTTGCCGCTGTACTTCGACATGGTTGGAACCGCGGTGGCGGCGATCTTCCTCGGCCCCTGGTGGGGAGCCCTGGTCGGTCTCCTGACCAACGTCCTCGGCGTCGCCAGCAGCGGTGCCTCATCCCTGCCCTTTGCAGCCGTGAACATCGCAGGTGCCTTGGTATGGGGCTATGGAGTCCGCCGATATGGAAGCGCCCTGACGATTCCCCGCTACTTCGTCCTCAACATCGCGGTCGCCTTGGCCTGCACGCTGGTCGCTGCGCCCATCATCGTCATCATGTTCGGCGGAGAGACCGGCCACAGCACCGACACGATGATCGGCGACGCCGCCGCCTTCAGCCACAACCTCGTGCTGGCGGTGGTCGGGGTCAACCTGCTGACGTCGGTGGCCGACAAGATGATCGCCGGCTTCGTTGCCCTGGTGGCCCTCGAGATGGCTCCGCGGTCGTGGATCGCGGGGTCGTACGCCCTGAGCCTCAAGGCTCATCCGGTAGCGGTGCCTCCTCGGGGTCAATAGGTCGGGGTTGCGGGGGCGCTGGGGTTGGCGGCGTCGAGGGCTGGATCGCCCTCGGGCAGCGTTCCGTCGAACCAATCGTCCCGCTTCCAATCCGGCACCGGAGACTGCTCGCCCTCAACTGGCACGAAGACGGATCTCTCAGTCTCACCATGGGTGTGCACGTATCGCCGGCAGTTGGGGAAGACCGCGCTGACGCGTACGCGCACGACGAGCAGGGCGCCCGCGAACTCAGTGAGCAGGGGGTCGTCGGGGTCGATCGAGGCCTCACCGGTCAGACGCAGGCGCGACCCGTCGGAGAAGTCGACGAAGAGCAAGCCGACCAGCGGGTTCTCGGTCATATTTCCGGCGCTGAGAAACATGCCGTTGCCGTCATACACGGGGAAGGCCAGCGTCGAGGTCTCGACCACCCTCACGAAACCGGGATCGCCACCCTTGTAAGAACTTTGTGGTTGGCCGGCGGAGTCTGCGGTGGCGAGGAAGAACATGTCGCGCTCATGGATCCAGTCCCTGAACGGTGTGAGGTCATTCCCTGCGACGCCTGCCAGACGGTCTGCGAGTCGCCGGGTGTCGAAGCGGTCCTGCAGTTTGTGGTGCGATTCGCGATAGTCCATGTCGTGCCTCTCCGATCAGAGCATCGCACTCCGTCCGCTCTTCGGGAATGACTTCCGGACGCCGACGATTTCGTGCGGGGCGAGGCTTGCCGCGTCTACCGTGAGGTCATGTCGAGATCACCCGCGCGGATGCGCGCTGCCGTTCTCGTGCTGACCTCCGCCCTTGTGCTGGTCCCCACGATCGCTGAGGCGCGCACGATCAAGGGCACGAGCAAGAACGACAAGCTCGTGGGCACCGGAAGCGCCGACACGATCTCTGGCCTCAACGGCAACGACAAGGTCATCGCCAAGGGTGGCAACGACACCGTCTCGGGAGGCTCCGGCAACGACGTGATTTCCGGGGGCAACGGCGACGACGCGCTCAAGGGTGACGTGGGCAACGACGTCGTCGACGGCGGCGACGGCAACGACAAGGTGACGACCAGTCCGCCGAAGAAGGGGGCCCAGACCCCCGACGACGACGCGGCTACAGGCGGCGACGGCAACGACACGATCGCGACCGGCCCAGGCAGCGACCGACTCGATGGCGGCGGCGGCAACGACACGTTGAACAGCGACACGGGTAACGACGTCCTCGTAGGAGCCGCGGGCATCGACCGCCTCAACGGGGGAGACGGCAACGACCGTCTCGACGGTGGCATCGACGACGACTGGCTCCAGGGCGCAGAAGGCGACGACCTCGTCGTCGGCGGCGACGGGGTCGACCATCCGCAGGGCGGGCCAGGCAACGATCAGGTTTATGGCGGTCCCGGCAGCGACCAGGTCGACGGAGATGAGGGTGACGACTTCCTCGACGGCGGCGATGGCGACGAGTCGTGCCCCGGCTTTGCGCAGGAGCCGCACGTGAACAAGTGCACGATCTTCGACGGGATCAAGCCGCCCAACATCACTGCCGACGCGGGCGACGACGTCATCTACCCGGGCGCTGGCGTCGACGCGGCCTTCGGCGAGGAGGGCTACGACCAGTTCGTGGTCTACGACGACGGCGTCTACGACAAGCTCTGGTGTGCCGACGTGGCCTCCGAGCCGAACACCCCCGCGGTAGGCGGGATGGTCACCTACGTGGGCATGCTCGACCCGCTCGACCAACTGCAGAACTGCGAGTTCGAGGTGCTCACTGAGACCGAGTTCGAAGGCAAGTACCCGGATCTTCCACTGCCGACTGCTGTGCCACAGCCGTCCGTCAACGCGCGTGTTGCCTCGGGCTGGTGGCTGGGCTAGCTGGGTTAGCTAGCCTCGGGCTGGCTCGAGCACCTCTTCTGCGAAGCGCTGCATGCCGGCGAGTTTCTGCTCGAGCGTCGCGTCCAGGCCGTGGTAGTAGGCCCAGGGCATCGTCCAGACCTCGGTGACGCCGGCGGCTTCGGCGGCGGCGAAGTGCTCGGGGAGGAAGGCGTCCGAGATTGCGGTGATGACCTCGAAGTCGCCGGTCGCACCGATCTCGGCGCGGATCTCGTGCAGGCGGCGCGCATGGCCGCACGCCTCCTCGAGCGTGTAGATGTCGCCCACCCACCCGTCGTGCCGGGCGGCCCGACGGAACGCGATCTCGGACAGGCCGCCGATCAGGATCGGGATGGGCGCGGTGGGGGAGGGATTCATCTGCATCTTCGGGGCGGTGTAGAAGTCCCCTGCGAACTCCGTCCAGCCCGGTTCCCACAGTGCCTTCATCAACGCCAGACCCTCATCGGTGCGCTTGCCCCGGGTGTGGAAGTCCTGCTCGAGCAGCTCGAACTCCTCCTTGCACCAGCCGATGCCGACGCCGAGCGAGACCCGGTCCTTAGAGATCACCGCGGCTGTACCGACCAGCTTCGCCACCTGGAACGGGTTGCGCATCGCCGCCACGTAGACCGAGGTGAAAAACCGCACCCGGGTGGTGACTGCGGCGAGCGCGCCGATCAACACCCAGGGGTCGGGCCACTCGGCGTCGATCTCCCAGCGTCGCGAACCGTCGGGGGTGTACGGGTAGGGCGTCGCCAGGGTCTCCAGATCGATGACGTGATCGGGCACGGAGATGGCGTGGAAGCCCAGCTCATCGGCCGCTCGGGCCAACTCGAGCATGTGGTCGACGGGCTGGAAGGCGGTCACGATCGAGAAGCGCACCTCGGCACCCTAGCCGTCAACTAGAACACGTTCTAGTGGCTACAGTGCTGAGATGGCACGCGCGATCCACCACATCGACCTTTGGGTCAGCGACTCGGACGTTGCAGTTGACGAGTGGGGCTGGCTGCTCGGCGAACTCGGTTGGGAGATCGATATCGAGGGTGCGTCGTGGGTTCACCCCGACGGCACCTACCTGTTCCTCGAGCGCTCGGCCGACCAGGTCGACGAGCCGCACGACCGGCTACGTCCTGGCCTCAACCATCTGGCCCTGCTGTGCGAGTCGCGGGTTTTGCTCGACCGAATGCGCGCCGAGTCGACGTCGCACGGCTGGCATGAGTTGTTCGCCGGTCGCTACCCGAACGCCGGTGGTGAGAACCACACGGCGCTCTACGTCGAGAACTCCGAGGGATTCGAGGTCGAAGTCGTCGTCGGGACATGAGAGACGCCCGACCCGGATCCGCAGTGCGGACCTGGGTCGGGCGCTGGGTCTCGTCGTGCGTCAGGCAGTTTTGCGTCCGTTGAAGACGCTGTAGCCGCCGGGGCCGACGGCCAGGCCGACGATGATCAGGATGATCCCGAACAGGATCGAGCCCTGGAGAAGGGTGACCACGCCGGAGACGACGAGGATGACAGCGAGAATCCAGAGAAGGAAGCCCATGAGGGGGTACTCCTGACTTTCGGTGGTGCGACCCGGGTTTCGGGTTAACTCCACCATTGCCCGGACCAGCCCGGCTGAAACCACCCTCAAGGATGGCTGAGCGGCTCACCGCAGAGCGGGGACCCCATATCCCGTGGTGCGCTCGCGCACGGGTCGGCCGATGCCAGCGCCGATCTCGACCAGCTCCTCGACAGTCTTGGCTGAGCCGTGCTCGGAGCCGGCCATCCGCGAGATGGTTTCTTCCATCAACGTTCCGCCGAGGTCGTTGCACCCTGACTGCAGCATGGCGCGGGTCCCGTCGACGCCGAGCTTCACCCAGCTGGTCTGGATGTTGTCGATCCGACCGTGCAACAAGATCCGAGCCATCGCGTGCACCGCGAGGTTGTCGCGCAGGGTCGGACCGGGTCGCGCGACTCCGGCGAGGTAGATCGGAGCTGAGGTGTGCACGAACGGCAGCGGCACGAACTCGGTGAACCCGGTGTCGCCCGCGGCGAGCGACTCGTCCTGGATGCCGGCGAGCACGCGCAGGTGCCCCACCCAGTGACGAGGATTGTCGACGTGGCCGTACATCATCGTGGACGTCGTCGGGATGCCCACGCGGTGCGCCGTGCTCACGATCTCGATCCAGGTGCGTGCGGGCAGCTTGCCCTTGGTGAGCACCCAGCGCACCTCGTCGTCGAGAATCTCGGCTGCCGTTCCTGGCAGCGAGCCCAGCCCGGCTTCCCGGGCCTTGATCAGGAAGTCCTCGATCGACAAGCCGGTCCGCGCGGTGCCGTTGACTATCTCCATCGGCGAGAACGCATGAACGTGCATGTCGGGAACGCGTTGCTTGACGGCACTCACGAGGTCGAAATAGGCGGTGGCAGGGAGTTCGGGGTCGATCCCGCCTTGCATGCAGACCTCGGTGGCACCGAGGTCCCACGCTTCCTGGGCTCGGTCGGCCACCTCGTCGAGCGAGAGCGAGAAGGCGTCGGCGTCGGTGCGCCGTTGCGCGAAGGCGCAGAAACGGCAGCCGACGTAGCAAACGTTGGTGAAGTTGATGTTGCGGTTGACCACGTAGGTGACCTCGTCGCCGACCACCTCGCGGCGCAGGTCGTCAGCGAGTCGACAGACGGCGTCGAGCAGGTCGCCCTCCGCGGTCATCAGGGTGAGGGCGTGCTCGTCAGACAGGTTGCCCGGGTCGGCCTCGGCAGCCCGGAGCGCATCGGCTCCGTGGGCATGCAGCACGGCCGGCGTCCCGGTCGCCGACGCGGCGTCGCGGACTTCCTCCCAGTCGCCGTAGACGTCGGCGAAGTCTGAGCGGCGATCCTCACTGCGACCCTCGCTGTCGACGGCGGTGTGCAGGTCGACTCGCCCCGACGATGCGAACCCGCCGTCGGGTTCCTGCCAGGGCAACCCGACGGGGCGGATGCCGGGCCGTGCGAGACCGGTGTCGGTGGCCAACGCGGCCACGTGACCCGAAACGCGCGGATCGAGCCACGGGCTGCCGCCGTCGAGGGCCTGGCGCACGTACTCGGGATGGATCGTCAGCCGCGCTTGCAGGTCGAAGCCGCATTGGGCCGTGAGGTCGCGCAGTCGCTCGAGGCTGGGCCAGGGTCGCTCGGGGTTGACGTGGTCGGGGGTCAGCGGCGAGACGCCACCCCAGTCGTCGACTCCGGCGCCGAGCAGTGCTTGGCACTCGTTGAGGTCGACCAGGTTCGGGGGCGCCTGCACTCGAGCCTTGGGGCCGAGCACGAGTCGCGTGACAGCGATCGTGGCGCGGTACTCGTCGAGGGCGAGGTCGTCGATATGCCGCATCGCGGTGTCGGGCTTGGCCCGGAAGTTCTGGACGATGACTTCTTGGACTGAACCGAACTGGGTGGAGACCTTGCGCAGGGCGAAGATCGTCTCGGCGCGCTCGGAGAGCGTTTCACCGATGCCGACGAGCAGGCCGGTCGTGAATGGGATCGACAGTCGGCCGGCGTCCTCCAGCACCCGCAAGCGCACCGCAGGGTCTTTGTCGGGCGAGCCGAAGTGGGCCTCACCCTTGGTCTCGAACAGACGTCGCGACGTGGTCTCGAGCATCATCCCCATCGAGGGCGCGACCGGCTTGAGTCGGTTCATCTCCTCCCACGACATCACTCCGGGGTTGAGGTGGGGGAGCAGGCCGGTCTCCTCCAGCACCCGCACCGCCATCGCCCGCACGTAGGCCAAGGTGGAGTCGTATCCCTTGGAGTCGAGCCATTCCCTGGCCTCGGGCCAGCGGTCTTCGGGGCGGTCGCCCAACGTGAACAGCGCTTCAAGGCAGCCGAGCTCGGCGCCCTTGGTCGCGATCTCGAGAATCTCGTCGGGGGAGAGAAACGGTTCGCGACCCTCACGTTCGGCCTGCCCCGGAGTCTCGACGAACGTGCAGTAGTGGCAGCGATCGCGACACAGCTTGGTGACCGGGATGAACACCTTGGGCGAGTACGTGACGACGTCAGCGCGGCCGGCCGCGACCAGACCGGCGTCGCGAACCCTGCCAGCGGCCGCGGTGAGTCTGTCAAGGTCGGAACCGGTGGCCGCGAGC
>JBAUWM010000536.1:0-3574 GCA_049583775.1 Nocardioides sp. | reverse complement strand
ACACCGCAGCGAGCAGACACACGCCCGCCAGGGCGAGCATCGCGCCACGAAAGCCGTCGCTGCCGCCCCCGAACGTCTCCATCAGCGCCACGCTCAGGGCCGACCCGGTCGAGAAACCGAGGTAGCGCAGCAGCTGGTTGAAGGCCATCGCGCTGCCGGTCTCGCGAGCCGGCACGTGCGGGACGATCAGCACCGCGAGCGACGAGAACGTGAAGCCGCTGCCGAGGCCGCCGATCGCCATCGCCAGCAGCGCCTGCCACAGGTGGGTGTGCTCGAGTGCGAGCAGCAGCAAGGACGACGCGAACACGGTGCAGCCGATCGGCAGCAGCGCCGGCGGGCCCAGGCGTCGGCTCACCGCCCGAGCCACTTGGCTACCGACGACGCTCATCACCGAGTACGGCATCAGCATCAGTCCGGCGACCGCGACGCCCAGGTCGAGGCCGAAGCCGGGGTCGTCAGCGCGCACGAGCACCACCACCAGGGTGAGCAAGCCGTACATGCCGACGCCGGCGATCAGGGCCACGAAGTTCGGGCCGGCAACGCCAGGGCGTACCGCGAGGTGGAGGTCGACCAGGGGGAATCGACGCCGCAGCGTCCAGCCGACCCACGCCACCCCGACCGCGGCACCCCCGAGACCCATCGCGAGCACGGCGGACGACGTCCAGCCCCACCGCTCGCCCTGGCTGACCGCTAGCAGCACCGAGACCGAGCCGACCGAGAGCAGGGCGGCACCGACCGCGTCGATCGGCTGAGCCGGACCTTCGATCACGGGGATGGTGCGCACAGCGGAAGCGAGGGTGACGAGCACGAGCGCGGTGCCGAACCAGTAGGCGCCGGCGATCCCGGTGTGCTCGGCCACGAACGCGGTTATGGGGTAGCCGAGCCCGGCGCCGGCCACGGTGGTCACCGACAGCAACGCAACCACCGACGACATCCGCGGCCCCGCCCACATGTCGCGGGCCACCGCGATGGCCAGCGGCACCAGGGCCAGGCCGACGCCTTGGAGGGTGCGGCCGACGACGAGTCCGGCGAACCCCACCGGCAGAGCTGCCAACACCGTGCCGGCCAGCACGACCACCAGACCGCCCAATATCACCGGCCGCCGGAACCGCCCGGTGCCGAGGCGTCCGACCACGGGTGTGGCCACCGCTCCCGCGATCAGGGTCGCGGTGAGCGCCCACTGTGCACCCGCCAGCGGCACGGCGTACTTCTCGGCGATGCTCGGGATGAGCGGTGCGCCCAAGCTGCTGACAACCGCGGTGACGGTGGTGAGCAGCACCAGGCTGCTCAGCAGCTGGCGCTGGGAACGGGGCGACGACATGGCTGCTGGGAGCCTAGTGGCGCGCGTCCCCAGAGATTGCGGGGTCAAAGGGGCCCTTTGACACCGGATTCGCTGGGGGCGCTGCGGGTCCTGTGGAGAACGGCGGTCGGCGTCCTCGAGGTGAGTCACCGTTGGTGGCGTGGATCTGCAGATCGGCCGCCCCGGGGTCGTCGTGCCGGTGCGCGTCGACCCCACTGGCGCCCTCGGTCCGACGCCCGACCAGGCGCGCGGACGCCGATGGCGGCGGACGTCGCCGGGTCGTTACGTGCCCGCGTCGGTAGCCGGCGACCCGCTTGATCGGGTCGACCAGCGGATCGTGGAGGTAGCAGCCGGTCTGCCGCCGGGCACTGGGGTGACCGGATGGGCAGCGTTGCACTGGCAGGGCGCGCGCTACCTCGACGTCACCCGCGCTGACGGGGGTCTGCGTGACGTCGACGCCGCCCTCGGCGACGCCGCCTCCATCGCACCCCGTCGCGGGGTGGTGCTCTCCTACGACTGGCTGTTCGCCGACGACGTGGGTGAGGTCGACGGGTTGCCGATCACCCGCCCCGAGCGCTCGGTCTCGTACGCCGCCCGGCGGGCGCGGACGCTGGAGCAGGCGGTGCGCGTGATCGACATGGCCGCGGCCGCTGACCTCGTCGACCTCGCGTCGCTGGGCCGGTACGCCGAGCGGCTGACGGGCCGCAGTGGCGTGCGCCGGCTCATGGCAGCGATCGATGCCGCCGACGAGAACGTGTGGTCGCCGATGGAGGTCACCATGCGGCTGCGGTGGACCGACCGGGGCTACCCGCGCCCGCTCTGTAACGCGCCGATCTTCGATCGGAACGGTCGGCACCTGCTCACCCCCGACCCGTTTGATCCCACCACCGGAGTGGTCGGCGAGTACGACGGCGTCGTCCACGACCTCACACGAGTGCGGCGACGTGACCTCGACCGCGAGGAGCTGTGCCGCGACCACGGGCTCGAGCGCGTGTCGATGATCGCCGCCGATCTCTCGTCGAGCACCTTCGAGCGGCGCCTGGACTCCGCCTACCAGCGCGCCCGTGGGCGCCAGACCCGAGGTGGCTGGACCCTGGAGCAGCCGGCGTGGTGGGTCGACACGACGTCAGTGGCGCGCCGTCGTCAGCTGAGCATCGAGCAGCGACGCCGGTGGCTCGCCCACCTGGCCGGCTGAGCGACGTCCCCAGCGTTTTCGGGGCGAAATCCGCCGATCGACCCCGGAAACTCTTGGGACCATCGAGCCGGGTCTCGAGACACGCCGTCACGACTTTCTTCGTCAGTCGTGGGCGCCCTCGACCTGCGGCGCTCGTCCACGCGCTCGCAAGCTCGCCCGTGGGCGCCTTAGCTGTTGGCCTTGCGCGCCCGCGACGCGGTCTTGGCGCGCTCGTTCTGGTCGAGCACGACCTTGCGGATGCGCACGCTGTCGGGGGTGACCTCGACGCACTCGTCGTCGCGGCAGAACTCGAGGCATTGTTCCAGCGACAGCTTGCGCGGCGGGATCAGCTTCTCGAAGTTGTCGGAGGTGGCCGACCGGATGTTGGTCTGCTGCTTCTCCTTGGTGATGTTGACGTCCATGTCGTCGGCGCGGGAGTTCTCGCCGATGATCATGCCCTCGTAGACCTCGGTGGTGGGTTCGACGAACATGATCCCGCGCTCCTGCAGGTTCGTCATCGCGTAGGCCGTGGCCGCACCCTTGCGGTCGGCGACGAGCGAGCCATTGACGCGCGAGCGGATCTCGCCGGCCCAAGGCTCGTAGCCCTCGGAGATGCCGTGCGCGATGCCGGTGCCGCGGGTGTCGGTGAGGAATTCGGTGCGGAAGCCGATGAGGCCACGCGCGGGCACCATGAACTCCATGCGCACCCAGCCGGTGCCGTGGTTGGTCATCTGCTCCATGCGGCCCTTGCGGCTGGCCATCAGCTCGGTGATGGTGCCGAGGTACTCCTCGGGCGCGTCGATGGTCAGGCGCTCGAACGGCTCGTGCAGCTTGCCGTTGATCTCCTTGGTGACCACCTGCGGCTTGCCGACGGTGAGCTCGAAGCCCTCGCGGCGCATCTGCTCGACCAGGATGGCCAGCGCCAGCTCTCCGCGGCCCTGCACCTCCCAGGCGTCGGGGCGCTCGGTCGGCAGCACACGGAGCGAGACGTTGCCGACGAGCTCGACGTCCAGCCGGTCCTTGACCAGGCGGGCGGTGACCTTGCTGCCCTTGACCCGGCCGACCAGCGGCGAGGTGTTGGTGCCGATGGTCATCGAGAT
>JBAUWM010000535.1:0-1960 GCA_049583775.1 Nocardioides sp. | reverse complement strand
GTAGGCGAGCACCGCGACCACCAGCTACACGGCGCCCGCTGCGGCCGCCCGGCCGGGCGTGGTGCGAGCCGTCCTGGCCAGGGCGAAAGCACACAGCGCCCAGACGGCGCTGGAGTTGGCCAGGTTGGCGAACGGGTAGGCCAACGTGAGCTGGAGAAACAGATCCAGCACGCCGAGGCCGATGCCCGAGAGGAGGGCGGCGCCCAGCAGGCGGTCTCGGTCGAGGTGGACGGAGTGAAGGGTCGAGATGCTCATGACTCCACGCTAGGAAGCCGCGGTGGCCGGCACCTCCGCCTCAGGTGCCGATGATCAGTCCCCAAGTACCGTCCCGCGCGCCGAGTCGGCTTTAGCTTGCGCCGAGTCGGCGTCAGCGGCGGGCTTGCCTGGCGTTGCCGGGGCGCACGCCCTTCTTGAGCTTGGCCCAGGTCGCCGAGTCGACGACGCCACTGGCCGGCAGGCCGACCTTGGTCTGATAGGTCCGCACGAGCTGGTCGGTGGCCGGAGCCAGCACGCCGTCGGCCCTGACGGTCTTGCCGAGGGACGCCGCGTTCAGGGCACGTTGCACGCGGCGCACGTAGGCCCCTGCCGAGCCGATCTTGAGCACCGGCTGCTGGCCGTTGGTGAGCACCGACATCCAGTCGCGCCGGAACCACCGGTCGTCCTGGGCGAACCCGCGCTTGGCCTGCCAGGCGCGCACCGCCTTGATGACGCCCGGGTGATAGGTGCCGTTGATCTCGCCGCTGTAGACACCCTTCTCCTGCAACAGGCACTGCAACGCCTTGACGTACTTGCCCGGTGAGGCCACGCCGTCAACGGGCGGTCCGACTGGCTCGTAGGTCTTGAACGACACCGTCACGCCGCCGCAGTGGACCTCCTTGGCAGCGACTGAGCCGAGCCCCACATCGAGGAAGTTGGAGTCGATGTTGATGCGCACCCCGCCCCACACCTCGTCGTGGCCGCCGCGGAACTGCTTGATCCGGTTGCCCGGACGCCAGCCGTCTTCGCGGATGTACGAGGTGGAGGTGTTGGCCTGGCCGTCCCAGCGCGCGAGCCAGATCTGGTCGGGGAGGACGAACGCACCGGGTCGGTTCACGCGTGCGTCGTCGAGCACCTTGATGCCGGAACCCGCACTGGAGTAGACCCCCGCCACGTAGCCGTTGTCCTTGATGACCTTGTTCCAGGCGCTCAAGAAGGCCAGGGCCGACTCGCGGCAGTCCTTGTTGGAGGCGTCGAAGCCCTCGAGGTCGTACCAAAGCGTGCTGCCGGGAACCAGGCCCAAGGCCTGGGCATCGACCAGCGTCTGCTGGGCATTGACCTGGCCCATCGAGCGCGCCTTGCTGTAGTTGCCGGCCCCTCGTGCCGGGCTGATCTTGAAGTCGTCGTTGTACCGCGGGAATCGTGGCTGACACGAGGCCTGCGGGCCGAGCGTGATCGGGAGCAGGCGCCAGCCCTTGGCCAGCTGGGTGCTGACCCACTCGGGCGTGAGGTTCGGTTGGTCACGGCAGGCGCGCGAGTCGCCTGAGATGTAGACGCCGGCTGAGAGGAACGGCGAGTGCTCGAGCCAGGTGTCCATGGTGGCCTGGTTCGGCGTGTGGCACTGATCGAAGCCGTACCCCGTGAAGTTGCCCGGCGTGACGGGGTTGGGGCCGTTGCGACGCTTGGTCGCCATGCCCGTGGCGGCTCCGTTGAAAGTACCCGTGACAGCACCAGACCTGGCTTGGTCGCCGTCGATCGCTCGGCCTCCGCCGGACGCGAGGCTCAGCAGGCTCGCCGCGAGGGCAGCCAGCACGACCGCCACCAGCAGGCGGCGCACAGGGTGGAACGAAGGTAGGTCGGTACGCATGGCGGAACTCCAGGGGAAGGGCGGTCTCCGTCGACGACGTCACTCTAACCCCGTTGATCACACCAGTAACGGCAATCGGGCCGATCCACGAGTCTCCGGCTCGGCCCGATGCCGCTC
>JBAUWM010000534.1:0-1709 GCA_049583775.1 Nocardioides sp. | reverse complement strand
CGGACGGGGCAGCACGCGCTGCACGGTGGGGTCGGGCACGGCGCGGAGCCGTCCCGCGATCACGAGCAGCACCACCACCGCAGCAAGCTGCAGGATCGACAGCGCGGCCGCACCCGACAGGTCGTAGAGCACCGTGGTGAGTAGGTAGATCTCAGTCTCGAGCGAGGCGTACCGCACGCCGCCGATGGTGAGCACCACGCCGAAGGCGGTGGCGCAGAACAAGAACACGACGCTGGCCGACGACACGACGGCCGGACGCAGAGCCGGCAGAGTGACGGTGCGGAACACCTGGGCCGGGGTGGCGCCCAGCGCGGCCGCCGCCTCGGCCGGTCGGACGTCGAGCCCCTCCCACGCCGCCCCGACCGTGCGGATCACGACCGCGACGTTGAAGAAGACCAGCCCGAGCAAGATCGCGATCGGCGTGCCGTCCAGGCCGAGGAAGCCCAGCGGGCCGGAGTCGCGCAGCAGCTGGCGGAACGCCACCCCGACCACCACGGTCGGCAGCACGAACGGCACCAGCAGTGCGGCACGCACCAGGTTGCGCAGTGGGAAGCTCAAGCGGTGCAACGCGTAGGCGGCCGGTAGCCCCAGCGCGACCGCCAGCGCGGTGGCGGCGCTCGACGTCCAGACCGTGAACCAGACGACGCGGCGCACTCGGTCGCGTGCCAGCACGTCAAGCACCGCGCCCGGTGCGAAGTCGCCGTCGGGCCACAGACCGCGACCGAGCATGCCGGCCACCGGCAGCACGAAGAACACGGCCATGACCGCCAGTGGTACCGCGGCCAGGGCGACGAGCGAGAGGGTGCGCCTCACAAGATCAACGGCTGATGACGTCGGTCCACTCGAGCAGCCAGTCTTGCCGGTTTGCCTCGATCTCGGCCGGGTCGACGGCGTACGACTCGCTCGGGCGGGTGGCGAAGCTCGCCCAGTCAGCGGGGATCGGGGTCTCGGCCACGACCGGGAAGACGTACATGCTCGTCGGCAGGGCCGACTGCACCTCGGGCCCGACGAGGAAGTCGAGCAGGGCGCTCGCCCCTTCCGGGTTGTCGGCACCGTCAAGCGCCGCCGCGTACTCGACCTGCTGGTAGCAGGTGTCGAGGAGGGCACTCGTGGTCGTGCCGCCCTTGCCGTCGACGGTGAACGCGGGTGAGGAGTCATAGGAGACGACGATGGGCTTCTCGCCCTTGCCGCCGCCTTGCGTGAACTCGCCTTGGTACGCCTCCGACCACCCGTCGACCACCTGCGTGTCGTTGGCCATCAGGTCGGCCCAGTAGTCGGGCCAGGCATCGCCGTACTCGGCGATGGTGGTGAGCAGAAAGGCCAGCCCGGGCGAGCTGCTCGCCGCGCTCGACGTCACGAAGAGCCCGCGGTAGGCAGGGTCGGTGAGGTCGTCGAGGCTCTGCGGCGGATCGATCCCCTCGGCCGCGAACCACGTGTAGTCGACGTTGACGCACACGTTGCCGTTGTCGACCGGCACCAGCGCGCCGTCGTCGTCACCGGGCAGCAGGTAGTCGGAAACGCCATCGGGCAGCTCACCGGTGTAGGTGGCCAGGGCGCCCGCGTCGAGCACGCGCGAGGCAAAGGTGTTGTCGATTCCGAACACGACGTCGCCCGAGGGCTTGCCCGATTCGTCGGCCACCAGGTTGGCCAGGTCACCGACTCCGTCGCTGGGCCGCACTTCGAGGGCAAAACCCGACTCGGCCTCGAAC
>JBAUWM010000533.1:0-8828 GCA_049583775.1 Nocardioides sp. | reverse complement strand
GGGCCGACGCGAGGCCCTCATCGACCTCTCGTGGCTAAACTGAGCCATCGCGGCGCGATCCGCGGACCGGACGTACGAAACTCTCGCGCTGAACCCGTCGATTTCGCACGCCAGGTGCGAGAAACGCCTGCCGGCAGGCGAAACTCGACCCCTCCACGCCACGAACCCCGCCGCCAAGAATCTGGCGACGGGGTTCGTTGGATGGAGCAGGTGGTGAGATCAGGCCTTGGGCTCTTCGTCGGCCGGCGCCTCGTCGGCGGCAGCCTCCTCGACAACCTCGGTCTCCTCAGCGGCGGGCGCTTCGGTCTCGAGCGTCTCGGTGGCCCCACCTTCGGTGTCGACGTCAGTATCGACGTCGGCCTCGACGACGGCGTCCTCGACGGCGGGCTCCTCGACCGGGGCGGGCGCCGGAGCGGCGGCCTTGTCGGTCTTCTTGGTGCTCGGAGCCTTGGGCGAGTAGGCCTCGGTCACCAGCTCGATGACGGCCATGGGCGCGTTGTCGCCCTTGCGGGGACCGATCTTCGTGATCCGGGTGTAGCCACCCGGACGCTCGACGAAGGTCGGCGCGATCTCGGTGAAGAGGTGGTGAACGACGCCCTTGTCGCGGATGGTCTTGAGGACCTCGCGACGCTGGTGCAGCGGGTTCTCGCCCTTGTGAGCCTTGACGGCCTTGGTGATCAGCTTCTCCGCGTGCGGGCGCAGCGTGCGCGCCTTCGCCTCGGTGGTGGTGATCCGACCGTGCTCGAAGAGCTGGGTCGACAGGTTCGACAAGATCAGGCGCTGGTGGGCCGGGCTACCGCCAAGGCGGGCACCCTTCTTCGGTGCGGGCATGTCATTCTCTCAATTCTCCGAAGCCGTACGAGGTACTCCGGTAGCGGGTTGTTGCGCTGACCCGTCTCCTCTAGGCGACGGGTCAGCGGCAGATCAGTACTGCTCGTCCTCGACGAACGCGTCGTCGTCATCGTCGCCGTACGCGGCCAGGGCTGCGTGCGGGTCGAAGCCGGGGGCGGAGTCCTTGAGGGACAGCCCCATCTCGACCAGCTTCGCCTTGACCTCGTCGATCGACTTGGCTCCGAAGTTGCGGATGTCGAGCAGGTCCTGCTCCGAGCGGCTGAGGAGCTCACCCACGGTGTGGATGCCCTCGCGCTTGAGGCAGTTGTAGGAACGAACCGTCAGCTGCAGGTCCTCGACCGGGAGGGCGAGGTCAGCAGCCAGCTGCTCGTCGACAGGCGAGGGGCCGATGTCGATGCCCTCGGCCTCGACGTTCAGCTCACGGGCCAGACCGAACAGCTCGACCAGGGTCTTTCCGGCCGATGCAATGGCGTCGCGGGGCAGGATCGACGGCTTGGTCTCGACATCGATGACGAGCTTGTCGAAGTCGGTGCGCTGCTCGACACGGGTGGCCTCGACCTTGTAGGTCACCTTGAGCACCGGGCTGTAGATCGAGTCGACCGGCATCCGGCCGATCTCGTTGTCGGCGCCCTTGTTCTGGACGGCCGACACGTAGCCGCGGCCGCGTTCGACGACGAGCTCCATCTCGAGCTTGCCCTTGTCGGACAGGGTCGCCAGCTTGAGCTCGGGGTTGTGCACCTCGACGCCAGCCGGCGGCGCGATGTCGGCACCGGTGACGTCACCGGCACCGGACTTGCGCAGGTACATGGTGACGGGCTCGTCGTGCTCGGAGGAGACGACCAGACCCTTCAGGTTCAAGATGATCTCGGTGACGTCTTCCTTGACGCCCTCGATCGTCGAGAACTCGTGCAGGACGGTGTCGACCTTGATGCTCGTGACCGAGGCACCGGGGATCGACGAGAGCAGCGTGCGCCGCAGCGAGTTACCGAGCGTGTAGCCGAAGCCGGGCTCGAGCGGCTCGATGACGAAGCGCGAGCGGAACTCGTCGACGGAATCTTCCGAAAGGGTGGGGCGCTGTGCGATAAGCACTGGTGATTTCCTTTCCGGGCCCACCCGCTATTTGACGGACCCGAACTGCAGAGGTGAAAAGGAATGGTGAAGCACGGTGGCGGGCCCGGAGGGCCCACCACCAGGAGAGAACTACTTCTTCGAGTAGTACTCGACGATGAGCTGTTCCTGGATCGGCATGTCGATCTGGGCGCGGAGCGGGGTCTGGTGAACCAGCACCCGCATCCGGGACGGGATCGCCTCGAGCCAGGCCGGCACGATCCGCTCACCGTGGGTCTCGCGAGCCACGATGAAGGGCGTCATCTCGAGCGACTTCTCGCGCACGTCGATGATGTCGTACTGGGTGACCTGGTAGGAGGGGATGTCGACCTTCTTGCCGTTGACCAGGAAGTGGCCGTGCACGACGAGCTGGCGAGCCGCCCGACGCGTGCGGGCGAACCCGGCGCGGTAGACGACGTTGTCGAGACGGCACTCGAGCAGCTGGAGCAGGTTCTCACCAGTCTTGCCGCTGCGGCGCGAAGCCTCGACGTAGTAGTTGTGGAACTGGCGCTCCATGATGCCGTAGGTGAAGCGGGCCTTCTGCTTCTCCTGCAGCTGAGTGCGGTACTCGCTCTCCTTGATGCGGGCGCGCCCGTGCATTCCGGGCGGGTAGGGACGCTTCTCGAAAGCTGCGTCTCCACCGACGAGGTCGACACCGAGACGGCGCGACTTCCGGGTCATGGGTCCGATGTAGCGGGCCATGGGTCAGTCTCCTGTTCTGTCTCGGGTCAGACGCGCCGGCGCTTGGGCGGGCGGCATCCGTTGTGGGGGGCGGGCGTGACGTCCTGGATGGTGCCGACCTCGAGGCCGATCGCACCCAGCGAACGAATCGCCGTCTCGCGCCCAGAGCCGGGGCCCTTGACGAAGACGTCGATCTTCTTCATGCCGTGCTCCATGGCGCGACGGCCAGCGGCCTCGGCAGCCATCTGAGCGGCGTACGGCGTGGACTTACGCGAGCCCTTGAAGCCGACGGTGCCGGCAGAGGCCCACGAGATCACCGCCCCGGTGGGGTCAGTGATCGTGACGATCGTGTTGTTGAACGTGCTCTTGATGTGGGCTTCGCCCTGAGCGACGTTCTTCTTTTCCTTACGGCGAACCTTCTTGGCTGCCGCGCGAGCCTTGGGAGGCATCGGTTATCTCCTCGTGAGACGAATGGTGAGCTGGTCTGTGCGTGCGGAAAGCAGTGCGAGCGCGAGAGCGCGCAACGTCACTTGGCCTTCTTCTTGCCGGCAACCGTGCGCTTGGGACCCTTGCGGGTACGCGCGTTGGTCTTGGTGCGCTGACCGCGGACCGGGAGGCCCTGACGGTGGCGGCGACCCTGGTAGCTGCCGATCTCGATCTTGCGGCGGATGTCTGCCTGGACTTCGCGGCGGAGGTCACCCTCGACCTTGAACTCCAGGTTCTCGATCTCGTCGCGGAGCTTGACCAGCTCTTCGTCACCCAGCTGGTGCACCCGCATGTTGGGGTCAACACCGGTGAGCTTGAGCAGCTGCTGGGAACGGGTACGGCCGATGCCGTAGATGTAGGTGAGCGCGATCTCGATGCGCTTGTCGCGCGGGAGATCAACGCCAACGAGGCGTGCCATGTGATGGCCTTTCGATTTTGCAGAGGTTTCGTACGTGATGCGTCTGGAGTTCCCGGGCTTGTACCTGGGCCAGCTCCGGCCTTCTGCTCCGGAGGTGCTTCAGCGCTGATCTCTCAGTGCCTAGCGATCACGTTGTGTGTGTATTCAGTTGTGGCGGTTCGTGGTGCCGCAGTGGCGGTTGAACTTGCTGGCTCTCTCGCCGGATTTCGACGCGCCCGTTCTTGCCTCGCTAGCTCGGCAAGAGGGTTTGCTCAATCTGCGGCTGAGACGCCACTCGCTTCGCGAGTGGCTTCAGCCTTGCCTCTGCTTGTGACGCGGGTTCTCGCAGATCACCATGACGCGGCCGTGGCGACGAATCACCTTGCACTTGTCACAGATCGGCTTGACGCTCGGGTTGACCTTCATGTCAGCCCTTTCTGGTTCGGGTCGGCTGGTTACTTGTAGCGGTAGACGATGCGACCTCGTGTGAGGTCGTACGGCGACAGCTCCACCACTACGCGGTCCTCAGGGAGGATCCGGATGTAGTGCTGGCGCATCTTGCCGCTGATGTGCGCGAGAACCTTGTGGCCATTGCTGAGCTCCACGCGGAAGAACGCGTTGGGAAGCGCCTCGACGACGCTGCCCTCCATTTCGATCACGCCTTCTTTCTTCGGCATGTCCTCACAATCTGCTCGCTGGTGTGTCTACCGTTCGACCCGGGAACCTCGATCCGAGCGGAGTTCGACGAACTCCGACCAGGCCGTGGACCTCGTGCAGCCGCTCCGTGATCCTCATCCCGGGCACAGCGCGGACACCCTGCAAGAGAGTGGTCAGCGATGGTCCGAGCAGCCGCGAGGCGTCACGAAACAGACCCACGTTGGGCCGACACGCCAGTTTAGGTTCAACCAGCCGTGAAAGACCAATTCACGCCCCGAGGCTCCGCGAGGCACGAGCGGAGGCTCGGAACCTGGCGGGAGATCGAGTAGCCCCGCGCCGCGAGGCACGAGCGGAGAGATTCACGACGCCAGCAGCCGCAGTGTTTGCTCTCGCGCCGGCGAACTGGCGGGGTCGGTGCCGACGTAAGCGCCCCCGACGTGGTTGACCATGACCTCGTCGACGCCGTACTGCGCGGCGAGGTCAGCCAGCTGGGAGCGAGCCGAGTCGACGTCGCCGATCACCCAGCGTCGCGACATCGCGTCGAGCAGCCCCTGCTGCTCGGCTGTCAGATCGCGTTTCTCAGCCTCCTCGACCAAGTGCTGCGCGGTCAGCGGCTGTCCCGTGCGCAGCGCCAGCATCATGTGCAACTGCGGCTCAGCCAGCCGGCGCGCCTCTTCAGTCGTGTCAGCCACTGCGGCGTTCACCGTCAGGAAGGTTCGGGGTTCTGCCAGCTCGGGCGAGGGCTGGAAGGTGCTGCGGTAGAGCTCGAGCGCCTCGGCGGTGCCCTGACCGGAGAAGTGGTGCGCAAACACGTAGGGCATGCCCTTCTGCGCTGCGAGTCGTGCGGAGTAGTCAGACGATCCGAGCAGCCAGATCGCCGGCACGCTGCGCGCTACCGGGGTGGCTGTCAGGGTGTGGACGCCGCCGCGCATCTGGAGCCCCACGCCAGCGGGCTCCATCATCGCCAGCACGTTGTCGACGTACTCCGGGAAGCGGGTGACGGCGTCCTCATCGACACCTCCGGCTCCGTGACGCAGGGCCCAGCTGGTGACCTGGTCGGTGCCGGGGGCACGGCCGATGCCGAGGTCGATCCGGCCGGGAAACGCGGCCTCGAGCAAGGCGAACTGCTCGGCGATCACGAGCGGCGCGTGGTTGGGCAGCATCACTCCCCCGCTGCCGACGCGAATCTGGCGAGTCGCACTGGCGACCATCGCGATGAGCACCGGTGGGTTGGTGGCCGCCACCGCCGGCATGTTGTGGTGCTCGGCGAGCCAGTAGCGGCGATAGCCCAGATCGTCGGCGACGCGAGCGAGGCTGAGGCTGGCGGCAATCGCGTCGGACGACGACTGGTCAGAGCGCACCGGCACCAGGTCGAGCACGGAAAGTCGGGGGAGGCCGAGAGGTGTGGAGGTCATCGTTGGCTCAACGTCGGGGGGTGTGCGTGGCATTCCGCGGTAGCGATCACCGGCGGGCCGGTGAACGCTCCGCTTCTCGGCCGAAATACTGGCCGAGAAGCGGAGTGATTGCCCGGGGAGTGGCCCGGCAGGTGAGAGACGGTGCTACTCGCGCAGGGTCTGGACGACGGCGGTGGAGCCGCCGGCGTAGGAGTGCTGCGAGCTGGTGGAGAAGTAGTTGATGCCGATGAAGTTGAACCACAGCGTCGCCAGGCCGACGCACGCGAGGATCGCTGCGTTGCGTCCCTTCCAGCCGGCGGTCGCGCGGGCGTGGAGGTAGGCGGCGTAGACGACCCACGTGATGAAGGCCCACACCTCCTTGGGGTCCCAGTTCCAGTACCGCGACCACGCCTCGTGCGCCCAGATCGGTCCGGTGATCAGCACCGCAAAGGTCCACACCGGGAACGCGAAGGCGTGGATGCGGTAGGCCGTCCGGTCGAGCACCGCCAGCGACGGCACCCGGGCCAGCGGGCCGGAGGTGGCCTCGCCGCGACGCAGCTTGATCAGGTAGAAGATCGACAGGATGCCGCCGATGGTGAACGCTCCTGTGGCGATGACGGCCGAGACCACGTGGATTACGAGCCAGTAGGAGTTGAGCGCCTCGGTGAGCGGGGCGACCTCGTCGTGCAGCCAGATGACGGCCACCATGAGCACCGCCACGACGAACCCGACGACGATCGGCGCCATCCACTCGAGCTTGAAGCGGCGCAGCAGCACGAGGTACATGACGGTCACCACGAAGGTGCCCGAGACGGTGAACTCGTACATGTTGCCCCACGGCACCCGGTTGGGGTCGGCAGCCATACCGCGCGCCACGAGCGCCGTAAAGTGCCCCGCCGCAGCGATGACCGTGAGGATGACGCCGAGGCGGCCGAGGAACTCCACACGGTCGCGGCGCGCACCGTCGGCACCGCCGGTGTCAACAGCGAGCGCCACACCACCAGCTGATTCCGCACCGGTCGCCGCCGATTCGGCGACCTTCGGCTGGCGCAGTGAGGCCCACTCGGCCAGGTGCACGAGGAGTGCCAGGAAGTAGACGACGCCCGCGGCACCGATCGCCTGGTTGCTGAGCGTCTCCCACGCGGTGTCAGTCACTGTTGTCTCTCGCTGTCCCCGGCTCATGCAGAGCCGCCACGATCTCGTCGAGCACGTCGGTCACGTCCTGTCCGCCCGAACGATCGAGCACAGCGACCTCGACCATGGTCGCACTTCCGCCCTCGGCGTCTTCTCGACGGGCTCGCACCCAGACACGCCGCGGCCTGATGAACAGTGAGCCGAGGAGCCCGATCAGCGCAGCGACGACGCCACCCAGCGCGACGAGCTTGCCGGGGGTCTGGCTGATCTGCACCCGCACCCACGGCTCGACACTGTCGAAGCTCACCGAGCCCATGCCGTCCGGTAGCTCGACCGTCTCACCCAGCCGCAGGTCGACGCGCAACTGCTTGCCATCGGCGTCCTTGACCGGGGTGGCCTCGCTGGTGTCGAGCAGGTACACCGACTGCGGCACCCCGTCGTCGAGGCCGAGGTCGCCGGTCCACACGTTCATCGAGACCAGCGGCTCGAGGTCGTCGGGCCACACGGTGACCGGGTTGCCCTCCACGAGCGCGAAGGTCGGGTAGAAGAGTCCTTCGAGTCCGATCTGCGCCGGCTCGGCGGAGGGCGCCTTCACCACGCCGAAGGAGAGGAACGACGGGTCCTGGGGCAGAAAGATCGTCGGCCCGCTGTAGGCGATGTCGCCGACGCTGTCGCGCACCGTGATGACCGGCGCGTAGCCGTGCCCGATCAAGAAGACGTCGGTGCTGCCAACGCTGAGTGGGTGGTTGACCCGGAGGTCGTAGGAGCGGTCGTCGCCGTCGGCACCGTCACGGTAGGTGAGCGCAGCATTGAACTTGCGGGCACTCCCGGCCGAAGAGCCCTTGGTGAGGAACGTGACGTCGAAGTCGTCGACGGTGAACAAGAACGGGTCGAAGTCGTCGGCGCCGAAGAGGCTGCCGGGGTTGAGATCGTCGTAGGACGCCGCCGAGTTCGCGAAGGTCGCGCCCTTCACCAAGATCACGCCCCCTTGGTAGCCAAGCAGCCCACCGACGGCGAACCCGACCAGCACCACGATGACCGAGACGTGAAAGACGAGATTGCCGAACTCGCGCAGATAGCCCTTCTCGGCGCTCAGAGTGCCCGGCTCAGCGTCGACTCGCAGCCGGTAGCGCCGCGAGCGCAGCTCGGACGTCGCTCGAGCCAGCACCTCGTCGACCTCGTCGCTGATCGTGAAGCCAGCGTGGTCAGGCAACCGGGCCAGGTTGCGCGGAGCCGCCGGCGGCTGGGCGCGCAGGGCACGGAGGTAGACCAGGGTGCGCGGCACGATGCATCCGACGAGCGAGACGACGAGCAGGATGTAGATGGCCGAGAACCACGCGGAGTCGTAGACCGAGAAGAGGCCGAGCCGGTCGTAGATCGGGGCCAGCGAGGGGTGGTCGTCCTTCCAGCGCGACACCTCGAGCGCGTCGACTCCCGACTGTGGGATCACCGAGCCGGGCACCGCGGCCAGGGCCAGCAGGAGCAGTAGCACGAGCGCTGTACGCATCGAGGTGAGCTGCCGCCACGTCCAACGCCCGAGCTCGCGGATGCCGAGCTCGCCGGGTCGCCGGTCGAACGACGTCGGCGCCTGCCGGTCCTCGCTCACACCGCCACCTCGAAGTTGTCGACCAGGCGCAGCTGCACCCACTGGACGGCGTCGTCCCACACGCCAGTGACGAGGAGCAGCCCGACCACGATGAGCATGCCCCCGCCGATCCGCATCACCGCCTGCTGATGGCTCCGCACCCAGCGCAGCGCGCCGAGCGTTCGCGTGTAGAAGAGGGCGGCGACGATGAAGGGCACTCCCAGACCGAGGGCGTAGGCCCCGGCCAGCACCGCACCGCGCGTGGCGGTCGCGTCGTCAGAGGCGTAGGTGAGCGTCAGGGTCACACCGAACGTCGGCCCGACGCACGGCGTCCACCCCAGCGCGAAGATGGCTCCGACCACGGGGGCGGCACCCAGACCCACGGAAGGAATGGTGTGGATGCGCCATTCACGCTGCAACCACGGCAACGCGCCGGCGAAGACCAGACCGAGCACGATGAGCAGGTAGCCCATCACCACGGTGATCTCGTCCTGGTAGGTGCGCAGCCACTGGCCGGCTCCGCCTGCCGTGGCGG
>JBAUWM010000532.1:0-3896 GCA_049583775.1 Nocardioides sp. | reverse complement strand
GCGACGTCGACGCTCTCGGTCTCCAGCACGGAGAGGTAGCGATCGACGTTGGCGAGCTTGATCTCCTCGTAGCCGCGCACAAGGTCGGGCAGCGCGGCGACTAGGACGGCGCGGTCGTATGTCGCCGGGCTCAGCTCGCCGACCAGGACAGTCACCATGCCGACGTAATGCGCGACCAAGGCACGCTCGACGCGACGTACCTTGGCCCAACCGAACACGTCGAGCGGGGTGCCGCGCAAGAACCGCAGCCGCGCGAGCAGCCTCAGCATCCAGTGCAGGCGCGGGCCGAAGGCCACCTTTGACTCGCGCCCCAACGCGCGCAGCGCCGGCGGGTGCAGCTTGAAGGTGAGCTTGCCGCCGGCGGGCACTTGGGCGCGCGCGGCCTCGGCGAACTCCGGAGCCGTGAGCAGCCGAGCCACCTCGTACTCGTCCTTGTAGGCGGTGAGCTTGAAGAGGTTGCGGGCCACCGCCTCGCTGAGCCCGGAGCCGGTGCCGGCAGCGCGCTCGGCTTCGGCGACCGCGATCACCTGGTCGACGTACTGCTCGGCGGAGCGCTGGCCCTGGAACTTCACCAGCTCGGGGGCGCGCACCGTGACGATCCGCAGCACCTCGGCGTCGAGGCCGGCCTCGGTTGCCCGGTCGACGGCAGGCACGTGGACTGGAACGACCGGCTTGGCCTGCACGCCCGTGGCACGGAGGTAGGCCTCGGGTGCCGCGATCGAGGCGCGGCCCCAGCGGAAGGCAGCGATGTTGGCGGCCACGGCAACTCCGTTGATCTCGATGGCCTCCTCGATGGCGGACGACGGGATGCCGAGCGAGCCGCTCTGGTAGGCGGCGCCGACGAGCAGGAAGTTCGCCGCAGCTGCGTCACCGAAGATGGCGTCCGCCGCTGCGAGGCCGTCGATCTGGTGCACGGTGTGCGCGGCGGTGGTCAGCCGCTCGAGGAGGTCGGACGTCTCGGGGTGCCCGACCGCCGGGTTGTGCACCATCGACCCAGTCGGGGTCAGGCTCGTCGAGACGACGGCGACGGTGCGCGTCGGGTCGCCGTACTGCAGGTTGCGGCCCTCCGCCAGGGTCAGCAGGTCGAAGCCCAGGAACAGGTCGGCGTCGCCGGGGGTGAGTCGGTTGGCCGCTTCGAGACCGTGGGCGGAGAAGCGCAGGTGCCCGGTGACCGGGCCTGCCTTCTGGCTGAGTCCGGTCTGATCGAGCGACTCCACCTCGAGTCCCGCTCGCAACGCGGCGGTAGCCAGGACCTGGTTGACGGTGACGATGCCAGTGCCGCCGATGCCGGCCATGAAGATGTTCCAGGTGCCGGTGGGCTGCGCGACAGTCGGCTCGGCCACCACCGGTGGCTCAGGCCGTTCCCGACGGGTGCGCGCCGTGGTGTCGACCTCGACGACCGCGAACGACGGGCAGTCGCCGTCGAGGCACGTGTAGTCGGTGTTGCAGGAGGTCTGGTCGATCCGGGTCTTACGACCGAACTCGGTCTCGACCGGCTGCACCGACAGGCAGTTGCTCTTCATGCCGCAGTCGCCGCAGCCCTCGCAGACTGCCTCGTTGATGATCACCCGCTGGGTGCGGGCTGGCATCGTGCCGCGCTTGCGCTGACGGCGCGCATCGGCGGCGCACGGCTGGTCGTAGATCAGCACCGTCACGCCCGGGGTGTCGCGCAGTGCGAGTTGCGCCTCCTCGAGCCGGTCGCGATGCCAGATGTCAGTGCCCTGGGCGAACAGGCGACGCTTGTGCCGCTTCGGATCGTCGGAGCACACGATGATCCGGGCCACGCCCTCGTGGTGCAGCTTGTGGCTGAGCGGTGCGATGCCGAGCGCGCCCTCGGGGTCCTGGGCGCCGGTCATCGCGACCACGTTGTTGTAGAGCAGCTTGTAGGTGATGTTGACCCCGGCCGCCACGCAGGCCTGCACGGCCAGCTGGGCCGAGTGGAAGAAGGTTCCGTCGCCGACGTTCTGGAACACGTGGCCGGCGTCGGTGAAGGCCGACTGGCCGATCCACTGGGCGCCCTCGCCGCCCATCTGGGTCACGCCCGTGACGGCGCTGTCCTCACGGTCGGAGATCGTCACCATCGCGTGGCAGCCGATCCCCCCGCCGCCCATCGAGCCCTCCGGGATCGCGGTCGAGCGGTTGTGGGGGCAGCCGCTGCAGAAGTACGGCGAGCGCGAGGTAGCCAGCAGCGGGAGGTCGATCCGCAGCGGCGGGGGCGGGGCTAGGTCGACCCTTCCCGTGAGCAGCCGACGCAGCGGAGCGAGCAGCCGACCTGCAGTCAGCTCGCCGTCGGCCGGCACGAGTCGGCGCCCTTCGGCGTCGCGCTTGCCGAGCACGGCAGGTGCGCCGGCCGTGCCGTAGAGCAGCTCCTTGACCGACGTCTCGATGAACGCGGTCTTGTCCTCCACCACCACGAGACGCTCGAGTCCGGCCGCGAACGCACGAATGGCGGTGGGCTCGACCGGGCTCATCAGGCCGAGGCGGAGCACCCGGATGCCGGCGGCGCGCAACGCATCGTCGTCGACCCCGAGGTCGGTCAGCCCCTGGCGCAGCGAGTCGTAGCAGCTGCCCGAGGCAACCAGACCGAGCGTGGCGTCGGGGCACTCGACGTCGACGACATCGAGGTGGTTGGTCGCCGCGTAGGCCTCGACCATGGCGGTGCGTGGCCCGACCAAGTCGGCCTCGGCCGCCACGATGGCCTGCGGGCGCACCTCCATCGGACGCTGCCGGTAGGTGAACGGGACGCCGTCCCACTCGATCACCGGAAGCGTGGAGGTCACCTGCGAGACGTGGTCGTCGACGATCCAGGCGCCGTCGGCGACGTCGGCGACGATCTTGAGGGCGACCGGGCAGCCCGACGCCCGCGACATCTCGACGCCGTGGATGCCGAGGGTGACGATCTCGGCCGCGTTGCGCGGAAACAGCACCGGGATGCCGAGCGCCGCAAGCGTCCGCTCGCTGACGGCGGGCACGGTGGACGACTTCGAGGCCGGGTCGTCGCCGACGAGGATCAGCACCCCACCCTGGGGGTCGACGCCGAACATCGTGGCGTGCCGGAGCGAGTCGGTGGCGCGGTCGAGGCCGGGGCCCTTGCCGTACCAGTAGCCGACCACGCCGTCGTGGGTGCGGTTGCCCAAGGGCAGCTGAATCTGACTGCCCCACACTGAGGTGGCCGCGAGCTCTTCGTTGACGCCCGGCACGAATCGGACGTCGTTGGCGGCCAGCACCTCCGGCATCTCGCCGAGCATCTTGTCGAGGCCGCCGAGCGGGCTGCCCTGGTAGCCCGAGATGAAGGAGGCGGTGTGGATGCCCCGGCGCCGGTCGAGCGCGCGTTGCTCGACGATCAGGCGGGCGATGGCCTGCACGCCAGTCAGCAGCATCGGGGGAGCGCCGGGCCGGTACCGATCGGCGAGGTCGTAGGGCGCGGCGGTGGGCCGGTCAGCAAGCTCGGTCATCAGAGTCCTTCTCAAGCGCGAGCGGCAGCAAGACGCTGCTCGACGAGGGTGCGGGCGGCGGTGCTGGTGGTGCTGTCCTGTTCGGCGGCGAGCCTGAGCAGGTCGGTGACGGTGGTCGCGATCCGAGCGGTGTCGGCGAGCACGACGTCACGGGTGGCACCGGTGAGCTCGCCGCCCACCTGGATCAGCCCTCCGGCGTTGGCGATGAAGTCGGGAACCCACAGCACCCCGCGGCGGCGCAGCTCGTCGGCTACCTCGACGGTGGCCAGCTGGTTGTTTGCCGCGCCGCACACGACGGTTGCGCGCAGGCGCGAGACCGAGTCATCGGTGAGCGTGGCGCCGAGAGCGCACGGTGCGTAGACGTCGAGGTCGGCGTCGACGACGCCCTCGACGATGCGTACGTCGGTGTGCTGCTCGGCGAGACGGGCCCTGGCGCCGGCG
>JBAUWM010000531.1:0-6382 GCA_049583775.1 Nocardioides sp. | reverse complement strand
GCCCACGACTCCTTGGGCGCCGCGGGCGCGGCGGCCGGTGCGGGTGACCCGGTCGCAAACCCGGCACGGCGCAGCATGGAGTCGGCGCGGGCACGCAGCTCGCGGGGGCGGAACGGCTTGACGAGGTAGTCGTCGGCGCCTGCCTCGAACCCGCGGATGATGTCGACCTCCTGGGCCAGGGAAGTGATCATGATCAGGTAGGTCTGGCTGAACTCACGTACGCGCTTGGCAACCGCGAAGCCGTCCATCCCGGGCATGTTGACGTCCAGGGTGGTCAAGATCGGGTCGTGCTGGCGCACGGCTTCGATGGCCGTGGGGCCGTCGTCAGCGAGGATCACGGTGAACCCGGATTGGGTGAGCACGACCTGGATCAACTCACGGACATCGGCGTCGTCCTCAGCCACGACGGCGGTCTTCGACTCAGCCACGGGCGCAGCCTAACAACGCTGGCCCGGTCGCGCGCGACATGCCATCCCTTGGCTGCTCCCCGTATCGGTCGTCACCATCCGGTTGTGTACGCGAGATCGACCGCCCGTTCGATCCATACCTCGCCCGCGGTTGGGCCGCCGTGGCAGGTGCCATCGCTCTCGGCGGGCGGCTTGATCCACAGGAGCGCGTCGAGCCGGGTGCCGTCGTCGACGAAGCCCGGCTGCTGACCCAGGGAGCGCTTCGGGGGGTTGCACCAGTCGGTGACGACCTGCTCGGCACCGTTGGGGTCGCCGTTGCGCGAGGTGTCAATGACGTAGTGGGCACCCTGGAGGCGGGCGCTGAGGCGCGATGCGAACTCCATCTCGAGTCGCTCGGGCTGGTAGTTCGACACGTTGGTGGCAAAGCCGCGTACTTGGTCGATACCGACCTCCTTCAGGAGGGGAGCGATCTCCTCGGGTGGCACCCAGTCGGAATGCCCGGCATCGATGTAGGTCGTCACGCCCGCGGTTGTGAGAGCGGTGACCGCGTTCGACAACAGTTGGATTCGCTGGTTGGCGGCACCACACTGCACCAGGCTGGGTACGGCGTCGGGTTCGAGGATCACCGTGCTCGTGCTGCCTGCGGCCTCGGCGATCTCGGAGACCCACGGACCGTAGGTCTCGGGGGTGAGCCCACCCGCGGAGAAGCCACCCGTGCAGTCACGGTCAGGGACTCCGTAGATCACGAACACAGGAAGGCTCTGGTCGGCCTCGGCGGCAGAGACCACCGAGTTCACGAAGGGCCCGACCTGTTGCGGGGGGTACTTCTCCGGGGTGAGCCAGATGCCGGCCGGCACGCCCGCGATCCGCTCGAGCACTTCGGCGCGATGGGAATCACCGTCCGACGCGGCCTGCAGAGCCGCGGCCTCGAGGCGCGGAGACGGGTTCAGATAGAGCGATCTGGCCGCGAACGGGTTGGTGGCGCCGGTGAGCTCGGGTGCCGGGGTGGGTTCGTCGGCGCACCCCGCGAGCCCGCCGCTCGTCAGCGCGACGGCGGCGAAGGCGGCGAGGCGTCGACGGGCTGAGATCACCTGCCCATTGTTCCTGACGACTGGTCGAGGTGAGGTCAGACCTTGCGAAGCCGCACGTAGCGCACCGAGTGATCGCGGTCTTTGCGCAGCACGAGCGTGGCCCGAGATCGGGTCGGCAGCACGTTCTGGGTGAGGTTGGGCCCGTTGATCGAGTCCCAGATGCGCTCGGCCTCGACGACCGCCTCGTCGTAGGAAAACGCGGCGTACTTGGCGAAGTACGAGCCGGGGTCGCGGAAGGCGGTCTCGCGCAGGTGAAGGAAGCGTGAGATGTACCAGTCGCGAATGTGACCAGTGCCGGCGTCGACGTAGACGGAGAAGTCGAAGAAGTCGCTCAGGGTGAGTCCGGTACGGCCGTCCTCGTGCACCCGGGCCGGCTGCAGCACGTTGAGTCCCTCGATGATCACGATGTCGGGCCGGTTGATGAGGACCTTCTTGTCAGGCACCACGTCGTAGACGAGGTGGGAGTAGGTGGGTGCCTCTACCTCGTCCTTGCCCGACTTGATGTCGACGACGAATCGCAGCAACGCCCGGCGGTCGTAGGAGTCAGGGAATCCCTTGCGGTGCAGGATTCCGCGGCGTTCGAGTTCGGCGTTCGGGTAGAGGAACCCGTCGGTGGTCACCAGGGCCACGTTCGGGTGCTCTGGCCAGTGAGCGAGCATCTCTTGCAGCACTCGGGCGGTGGTCGACTTGCCCACGGCCACCGAGCCAGCCAGGCCGATGACGAACGGTGTGCGCGGTGGGTTGCGCCGGTGCAGAAAGTTCTCCTGCTGCCGGTGCAAGGTTCCCGCCGACTCGACGTACAGGCTCAGCAACCGCGAGAGCGGCAGGTAGACCTGTTCGATCTCCTCGAGGTCGAGCGAGTCGCCCAGCCCCCGGAGTCGAGCCACCTCATCCTCGCGGAGCGGGTTCTCGGTCTCCTGGGCCAATTGGGCCCATGCAGCGCGGTCGAGCTCGATGTAGGGCGAAGTCTCTCGTCCCGCGTCATCGGGAAGCGGACCAGCGCCGACAGGCATGGCCGCGATTGTTGCAGTCGGTC
Organism: Nocardioides sp.; assembly: GCA_049583775.1. Classification (GTDB taxonomy): domain Bacteria; phylum Actinomycetota; class Actinomycetes; order Propionibacteriales; family Nocardioidaceae; genus Nocardioides. Next base: position 3,848 of record JBAUWM010000531.1, on the reverse strand, counting down.
TGCCTGCATCGGCGCGGGGTCCACGAGTCGTAGGGTTGGTTCCCATGTGCGGCATCGTCGGCTACGTCGGCCCCCAGCAGGCCCAGGACGTCGTCGTCGAGGGACTGCGTCGACTCGAGTACCGCGGATACGACTCGGCGGGTGTGGCCCTCGTGGTTCCCAGCAATGACCGACGCGGCGTCACCGGGCGGGTGGTCTCGACCAAGCGTGCTGGCAAGCTCGCCAACCTCGAGAAGGCGCTCGTCGAGCACCCGCTCCCAGCCTCGACCACGGGCATCGGGCACACCCGCTGGGCCACCCACGGTGCGCCGAACGATGTCAATGCCCACCCGCACGCCGGTCACGGCGGCCGGATCGCCCTGGTGCACAACGGAATCATCGAGAACTTCGTCGAGCTGCGGTCCCGGCTCGAGGCCGACGACCACGTGCTCCTCTCGGAGACTGACACCGAGATCGTTGCCCATCTCGTCGAGCTGCAGGTGGCGTCGGGGGAGAACCTCACCACGGCGATGCAGCGGGTGTGCCGTCAGCTCGACGGCGCCTTCACCCTGGTGGCCGTCGACGGTGAGGACCCTGACCGGGTCGTGGCTGCTCGCCGTAACAGTCCGCTCGTCGTGGGCCTGGGCGACGGCGAGAACTTCCTGGGCAGCGACGTCGCCGCCTTCATCGAGCACACCCGCGAGGCCCTCGAGCTCGGCCAAGACCAGGTGGTCACCATCACTCGCGACGGCGTGGAGGTCACCGACTTCCTCGGCGAGCCAGCCGAAGCGCATCGCTTCCACGTCGACTGGGACTTGTCGGCGGCCGAGAAGGATGGCCATGACTGGTTCATGCGCAAGGAGATCTTCGAGCAGCCCCGAGCCGTGGCTGATTCCTTGATCGGGCGTCGGACGAAGGCCGGGCTGCTGCAGCTCGACGAGATGCGCCTCGACGACGACGAGATTCGCGACATCGACAAGATCATCGTGATCGCGTGCGGCACGTCGTTCTACGCCGGCATGATCGCCAAGTACGCGATCGAGCACTGGACGCGGATCCCGGTCGAGGTCGAGCTCGCCTCTGAGTTCCGCTACCGCGACCCGATCCTCGACTACTCGACGCTGGTCGTGGCGATCAGCCAATCGGGCGAGACCGCCGACACCCTGCAGGCCATCAGGCACGCGCGCACCCAGCGATCCAAGGTGCTGGCCATCTGCAACACCAACGGGTCGACGATTCCGCGTGAGTCCGACGCGGTGATCTACACCCATGCCGGCCCCGAGATCGGTGTCGCTTCCACCAAGGGCTTCCTGACCCAGCTGATCGCCTGCTACCTGCTCGCGCTCTACGTCGCCCAGGTCAAGGGCACGAAGTACGGCGACGAGGTCGACCAGATCATGGCGCAGCTCGAGGAGATGCCAGCCCACATCGACACGGTGCTCGCCGGCGCCGAACAGGTCTACGACCTAGCCCGAGCCCACGTGGACGCGACGTCGGTGCTGTTCCTGGGCCGGCACGCGGGTTATCCGGTGGCTCTCGAGGGGGCCCTGAAGCTCAAGGAGCTCGCCTACCTGCACGCCGAGGGCTTTGCCGCCGGTGAGCTCAAGCACGGACCGATCGCACTGATCGAGCCCGGCCTGCCAGTGCTCTGCATCGTGCCTCCGCGAGGCCGCGACCAGCTGCACGAGAAGATGCTCAGCGGCATCCAGGAAGTCCGAGCCCGCGGCGCGCGCACCATCTGCCTGGCCGAGGAGGGTGATGATCGGATCGTGCCCTACGCCGACGTGCTCATCCGGCTCCCCCGGGTGCCGGTGCTGCTGCAGCCGCTGGTCTCGATCATCCCGCTCCAGCTCTTCGCCTGCGAGCTGGCCACCGTCAAGGGTCACGACGTCGACCAGCCGCGCAACCTGGCCAAGTCCGTCACGGTCGAGTAGGAGGTCGGGTCGTGGCTGTGATCGGGGTGGGCATCGACGTGTGCGAGATCGACCGTTTCGCTGCGTCGCTCGAGCGCACTCCTGGACTGCGCGAGCGGCTCTTCACGCCGGCCGAGGCGACCCGTCGTCCCGCCTCGCTCGCGGCCCGGTTCGCCGCGAAGGAGGCCCTGGCCAAGGCGTTGGGCGCGTCCGGAAACTTGGAGTGGCACGACGCAGAGGTGTTCTCGGAGGTGTCTGGGCGGCCGGTGCTCGAGCTGCGCGGCACGGTGCTGGCTCGTGCCGAAGAGCTGGGCGTGCGGCACGTGCATCTCTCGCTCTCGCACGACGCAGGGATCGCTTCGGCGATGGTGGTGCTCGAGTCGTGAGGCACGCTCACACGGTGGGGCAGGTCCGGGCCGCGGAGGCGGCACTGCTGGCCGAGCTGCCCAAAGGCGCGCTGATGCAGCGCGCTGCGCACGGCCTCGCCTACGCCGTTCTCGACCTGCTCGGGTCGGCCTACGGACGACGGGTGCTGCTGCTGGTGGGGTCCGGCGACAACGGCGGCGACGCGCTCTACGCCGGGGTGGTGCTGGCACGTCGCGGCGTGCAGGTGTCGGCGTGGCTGCTCTCCGACCACGCGCACCCTGGCGGTCTCAGGGCATTGCTCGACGCCGGGGGCCGCGTCGTCGATGCGGTGCCCACCGCGCGCCCGGACGTCGTGGTCGACGGCATCGTCGGAATTGGTGGCCGCCCCGGACTCCGCCCCGAAGCTGCGCAGGCCGTCGAGGCCGTGGCTGGCACCCCAGTCGTGGCAGTCGACGTGCCCAGCGGCGTCGACGTCGACTCAGGCGAGCTGAACGGCCCGCACGTGCGCGCTGATGTGACGGTCACCTTCGGCACCCACAAGGTGGCCCACCTCGTCGACCCCGCTGCGGCGGCCGCCGGTGCAGTGCACCTCGTCGACCTCGGGCTGACGCTGCCGGCGGCCGGAGTCACCGCCCTGCAGGCTCGCGACGTCGCTGAGTTGCTGCCGTGCCCCGACCAGCAGGCGCACAAGTACACGCGAGGAGTCGTCGGCGTTCGCTGCGGCTCCGAGGCGTATCCCGGCGCCGGGTTGCTGGCCGTCGCCGGCGCGAGCTGTGGCCTCGCGGGCATGGTGCGGTTCGTCGGCGATGACTCTGTGCTCAGGGTGCTGCGGCACCGCCACCCCGAAGTGGTGGGCCACGGTCGGGTGCAGGCCTGGGTGGTGGGCTCGGGCAGCGGCGAGGCCGCTGGCTCCACACTCGCCGAGGCCTTGGCAGACAGCGTGCCGACCGTGGTCGACGCCGATGCGCTGGCCCATGCCCCTCGTGGTCGTGCGGACGTCGTTCTCACCCCGCACGCCGGTGAGCTGGCCCGCATGCTCGGCGTCGAGCGTGCGGAGATCGAGGCGGCACCACTCGCCCACGCCAGGCGAGCGGCCAGCGAGTACGGCTGTGTCGTGCTGCTCAAGGGACACCACACCGTGATCTCTCGCCCTGATGGCGAGGTGCACGTGACCACCGCGGGCACGCCGTGGTTGGCCACCGCTGGCGCCGGCGACGTGCTCGTAGGAGTCATCGGAGCCCTGGCGGCCTCGGGGCTGAGCCCTTTCGAAGCCGCGTCCGTGGGCTCGTGGCTTCACGGAGCCGCTGCCACGACCGCTGTGCGCCGCGGACCGATCGTGGCCGGCGACGTGGCCAACGCATTGCCGGGAGTGATCGCCGACGTGCTCCGGATGGAACAATCGGCGCCATGAGCGCCCGAGCCGAGATCGTCGTCGACCTCGACGCGATCCGGCACAACGTCCGGCTGCTGCGCGAGATCGCCGGCGTCACCATGATCACGGTGGTGAAGGCCGACGGCTACGGCCATGGAATGTTGCCGGTGGCCAGGGCGGCGCGTGAGGCCGGGTCCGAGTGGCTCGCGGTCGCCACG
>JBAUWM010000530.1:0-3972 GCA_049583775.1 Nocardioides sp. | reverse complement strand
CCTTCTCTCCCCGCATCGCGAGCGGTGCGCTGCACGAACTCATTGGCAGGGGTCAGGACGCCGTGCAGCCGGCCGAGCAGGACGATCTCACCGGCGCGGTAGTCAATCTCCGAGTCGAGGCCGCGGGTCAGGCTCTGGCGCAGCGAGTTGCCAGCGAACCGGTCGATGTCGGCCCGCGGCTGGAGCACGTCGCCGCGCCGTGCGTCGTCCTCGGCCGAGGCGACCACGGTGATTCCCGCAGCGCGCAGCTCCGCTTCCCCCTCCGCGGCCACGAGCTCGGCCAACTGGGACGTCGCAGGGCCGGGTTCGAAGAGAGCCGAGACGTCTCCGCGGGCGTTCACAATGAGCTTGCGATGCTTCCACGCCATGATGTCGGACCGGGCGAGGGACTCGAAGCCGGCTGAGCGCAGATCGGCTGCCGCCCCCTCGGCGGTCTCGTCGGTGCCATCCGGGAAGCGGCCGAGATCGAGGATGCCCGGGGTCGGGTGGCACTTTTGCACGACCACTCCGGCCTCGAGGTGCAGCGACGGCAGCATCACGCACAGGCCGTAGACGCGCTCGAACCGGCGCAGAGCCGCAGCCTCGTTGGCCACCCCGTTTTGGGCACAGACCATGGGGATCGAGGCCGGTGCATGGGCAGCGAGGTCATCGAGCGCGGCCGCAGTCTGGTGACCCTTCACGCACAGCAGCACCACGAGGTCGTCGGTCCAGTCGACCTCCGCGGCCGACTCGGCAGCGAGCACGGGGGCGACGAGGCGGTCCGGGGCCGCGTCGAGCACGAGCCCGTCGGACCGGATCGCCTCTAGGTGCTCGCCGCGCGCGATCACGGAGGTCGACACGCCTGCCAGGTGGAGGCGGGCGGCGATGACTCCGCCTACTGCGCCGGCTCCGTAGACCAAGTACCTCACGATGTAGGTCTATCAGTGCGCGTCCGTACGATGGGGGCCATGACCACCGACCTGGGCACCCCGCAGATCCTCAGTCGTGAGGACGCCGAGCGCGCCGTGCTCCTGGCGGCCCCGCGTGGCTACTGCGCAGGGGTCGACCGAGCCGTGGTGACTGTCGAGAAGGCCCTCGACCTCTACGGGGCGCCGGTCTACGTGCGCAAGCAGATCGTGCACAACAAGCACGTGGTCGCCGATCTAGAATCGCGCGGCGCGGTGTTCGTGGAGGAGCTCGAGGAGGTGCCGCCCGGCGCGACCGTCGTGTTCTCTGCCCATGGTGTCTCGCCCGAGGTGCATCGACAGGCGGCCGAGCGCGAGCTCAAGACGATCGACGCCACCTGCCCGCTGGTGACCAAGGTGCATCACGAAGCCAAGCGTTTCGCGAGCGACGACTACGACATCCTCCTCATCGGGCATGCCGGGCACGAGGAGGTCGAGGGCACCGCGGGCGAGGCGCCCGACCACATCCAGCTGGTGCAGGGGCCGGAGGACGTCGCCAACATCGTGGTGCGCGATCCGGCCCGGGTCGCTTGGCTGTCACAGACCACGCTCTCGGTCGACGAGACCCTGGAGACCGTCGCCGCTATCCGCGAGCGGTTTCCGCTGCTGCTCGACCCGCCCAGCGACGACATTTGCTATGCCACCCAGAACCGTCAGCTCGCCGTGAAGGACATCGCGGCCAACGCCGACCTGCTGATCGTGGTCGGCTCGGGCAACTCGTCGAACTCCGTGCGGCTGGTCGAGGTGGCTCTCGAGGCTGGCGCGCGGACGTCGTATCGCGTCGACGACGCCTCCGAGATCGACGAAGCCTGGCTCGAGGGCGTGACCACCGTGTCAGTCACCAGCGGCGCCAGCGTTCCCGAAGAGCTGGTCGACGGAGTGCTGGCCTTCCTCTCCGAGCGCGGGTACCCCGATGCTCAGGCAGTGCACTCGGCCGAGGAGTCCTTGATCTTCTCCTTGCCCAAGGAGTTGCGTCGCGACCTCAAGGCCGCGGGTCGTTCCTGACCTCGTTGCCCCGGTCGGCGTCTCCACGCCGACCGCGAGCCGTCATCGCGAGCGAGTACAGCGGGCGATCCTGCGCTTCGATGTAGACGCGGCCAAGGTAGGTGCCGATCACCCCCATCATGATCAGCTGCAGGCCGCTCAGCAAGAACATGCCGACGCCGAGGAACGCCCACCCGGGCACTGACTCCTCGGGACGGAAGACCCGCACGTAGAAGACGTACATGGCGAGCAGCACTGACAAGAACGAGATCCCGAACCCGAGCCGGGAGATCCACCTCAGCGGGGCGGTCGAGAACCCCACGATGCCGCTGGCCGCCAGCGAGAGCATCTTGCGGAGCGGATAGCCCGTGCTGCCTGCGTAGCGCGGGTCCCGGTCGAACAGCACCGCCTCTTGGCGGAAGCCGACGTGCGCGACGATGCCCCGCAAGAACCGGTCCTGCTCGCGATAGCGGGTCACTTCGGCCACCACCCGCCGATCCATCAGCCGGAAGTCACCCACGTTGCGCGGAATCTCGATCGACGCCATCCGGTCTAGCAGCCAGTAGAAGCCGAATGCCGACGCACGCTTGAACCGTGAGTCGCGCCGGCTGCGGCGCTGAGCAAAGACGACGTCGACCCCGCCCTCCCACATCTCCACCAGCTCGATGCTGACGTGGGGCGGGTCCTGCAGGTCTGTGTCCATCACGACCACCGCGTCAGCGCCGACGCACGCATCGAGCCCGGCCGTCACCGCTACCTGATGCCCGAAGTTCCGCGACAAGCTGAGGACGGCGACCCGGTCGTCGTCCTCGCGCAGTTTGAGGAGGCGAGCGAGAGAGTCGTCGCGACTGCCGTCGTCGACGTAGACGAACTCGAAATCAAGGTCGGGCCGGGTCTCGGTGGCGGCGAGAAGCGTCTCGTGGAAGACCGCGATCGCTGCCTCCTCGTCGTACACCGGGAGCACGTAGGCGATGCGGCGGCGGACCGCAGCTGACTGTGCACCCTCTGAGCCCGTCATCCACTCTCCTCGTCGGCGGTCCACTCTGGGAGGATCTTGGCATGGCCCGCTTCCTCGACGTTCACCCCGACAACCCGCAGCCGCGGCTGATTGGGCAGATCGTGGAGGCGTTGCGCGACGACGCGCTGATTGCGTACCCGACCGACTCGGGCTACGCGCTCGGCTCGCGGATCGGCAACCGCGATGGCCGTGACCGGATCCTGCGAATCCGCCGACTCGACGACCGACACCACTTCACGTTGGTCTGCAAGGACTTCGCCCAGCTGGGGCAGATGGTGCACGTCGACAACGCCGCGTTTCGTGCGATCCGCTCGGTGACGCCTGGGCCTTACACGTTCATCCTTCCCGCGATGCCCGAAGTGCCGAAGCGGTTGCTGCACCCGAAGAAGAAGACCGTGGGGGTGCGGATCCCCGATCACCGGTTCGTGCAGGCGCTGCTCGACGAGCTCGGGGAGCCGCTCCTGAGCAGCACCCTGATCCTCCCCGACGAGGACGCCCCGCGCACGGTCGGCTGGGAGATCAAGGAGGATCTCGACCACGAGGTCGACATCGTGGTCGAGGCGGGTGAGACCGGGGCCGAGCCGACCACCGTCATCGACTGGTCGACGGGTTCTCCCGAGGTGATCAGGCTGGGAGCCGGTGACGCGGAGCGCTTTGAATGATCCGCTGCTCTAGCACCCGGTGCCGTACGTAGAGGACGCCGAGCGAGCCGATGTAGCCGATCGCCAGGGCCAGGCTGTGGTGTGACAGTCCGGAGATGACGGCCTGCACGACCCCGTCGTCTGCGCGGGCCACGGCCGCGGTGCTGCTCAACGCCACCAGAAGGAACGTGCCGAGCATGAGCAGCGGCGGTAAGACCCCCACCGTGAAAAAGTCACGAGGCCGCACGGCCAGCGCCATCGCCAGGCAGCCGAGCACGAAGAGCACGTCGAAAAGCGCGGTGACCTTGTCGGTGATCGAGAGATAGAGCCCGACCGCGGTCAGGGTGAGCGCCGCCGCGAGTGCAGCGACCTCGCGGCCGGGCAC
>JBAUWM010000529.1:0-2659 GCA_049583775.1 Nocardioides sp. | reverse complement strand
ACGGCTGCCCCCTCGTCGACCTCGCCGCGGGGTTGGTACGACCGCACCTGTCTGCCGTCGTTCTTGCAGGTGGGCGCCGGTCCGGGCTCGGCCTCAGCCGGCGGCGCCGGTGCGGGCACCGTGGTCGCCTCGTAGCCACCGCAGCCGCCGGCGAGCAGAGCCAACGCCATGGCGCCGACCATCAGTCGAGGCAGTCGAGGCAGTCGAGGCAGTCGAGCCAGGCGAGCCAGTCGAGGCTTCATGAGTACTCCCTCCGCCGTTGGTTGATTCCCCAGGTGGCGGCCGCCGCCGCGACCAGCGCGCCGAGGAGGGTCAAGACGACGAGCAGGAGCGAGGTGAACCCGCCCGACCGGAAGCCGTCAGTGGCCTCGGCCGCCGACTCGCCCACCACCTGTTCGGCCGAGACGTCGACCTCGTCGAGGGTCGCGGTGGGTCCGTCTGGCGCAGCGGAGGTGGCGAGCGTGACGGCCCGGTCCCACTGTCCACCGTCGTCGAGGTCGCGCACCCGGGTGTGCAGGCCGACGTAGGTGGTCCACAGCCTGAGCGTGCGCGGCGAAGCAGACTCCTCGACCACCTCGGCCGCCGCCCTCCAGTTCTCTTCATAGACCGCGCCCGACCCCCGGTTGATGAGGCCCTGGCTCTCCTGGGCCTTGGCGTCGTTGGCGGCGGTCCGGGCCGACGCCTCGTCGACGGCGCTCTGGTAGGGGCCGTCGCGGGTCTCGTCGTTGTCGCTGCTGCGTCCGAACGCGTGCACAGCGGTGAGCAGGGTGAGCACGATCAGCACCGCCGCCCCGACCGAGACCCCCACGTTGAACCGTCGGTGGAACCGCTTCGCGAGCTGTCGGTTCACCCACCACAGCCCGAGCAGGCAGAGCACGCCGAGCCAGAAGAGCCAGATCGGGTGCTGACCTTCCATCTCGTCGACGGCCCGCTGCGAGTTGGCGTCGACCAACGCCTGCACCATCGGCAGGGCCTGGCTGCGCAAGGAGTCGCCGGCGTTGTTGAGGTAGGCAATGCCGATCGGGAAGTTCTGCCGGTTGTAGTCACGCGCCTGCGCGACCGCCGTCGTGTAGTTGCGCACCTCGACGTTGAGGTCGGCCAACACCTTGCGGTCAGCGGGCTGGGCCTCGGCCGCGTCAGCGACGAGTCGCAGCACGTCGTCGGTGGCCGCGTCGTACTCGGCCCGGGCAGCCGGGGGCTCGAGACCGCCGATCAAGAAGGCGTTGGTGGCAATGGCGTCGGCGCGCAGCAGCAACGACTGGATCTGCTGCACCCGCACCACCTGCTCGGTGTTGTCGGCGGCACGACCATTGGCATGCCACGACACGACCTGGATGGCTGCCGACACCACGCCGAACACCAGGCAGGCCACCACCGCTAGCACCTGGAGGCGGTTGAGCAGGCTGGGCACGTCCTCGGCGAGGTCGCGCTGGCCGGACATCGCAGGCGACGTCGCCGGCGATGTCACCAGCGATGTCGCCGGGCCGACCGGAGCGACTGCCGTGGTCGGGCTCGACGCGGGGGGTGCCGGCTGGGCGGCCGTCTGGCTCACGGGCTCGTCTCCTGCTCTGCGGATGGGTTGGGAGTCTCGCCTAGGTCGTGGGTGCCGTCCACGATGTCGACCGCCTCACTATTGGGTACGTCGGCGGGCAGGTCGGCGGGTGGGTCGAGCGGCGTTGGAACGTCGAAGTCGTCGGCGACCAGCAGTCGCAACTGTTCGAGGCTCGGCTCGTCGATGTCGCGCAGCCTCCAGGCGTGCCGACCGATCGCGGCCTCCAGCAGGTTGCGCACGTAGCGCGCGTTGCCGAACGTGGGCCCACGCTCCACGCGGAGCAGCAGCTCGCCGAGTCGCTCGAGCACGGGCGGATCGACGTCGTACTCGGCGCTGCGCGCCATTACTTCGAAGATCGCGGCCAGCTCATCGTTGGTGTAGTCGACGAAGTCGATCGTGGTGCGGAATCGGCTCGACAGGCCGGGGTTCTGGGCGATGAAGACCTCCATGGGCAGCGGGTAACCGGCCACGATCACGACCAGGTCGTCGCGCTTGTCCTCCATCTCCTTCACGAGGGTGTCGATGGCCTCGGTGCCGTACTGATCGCCCGACAGTGAGTAGGCCTCGTCGATGAACAGCACTCCCCCCTCCGCTGAGGCCACCACGTCGGCGGTCTTCATGGCGGTCTGCCCGAGGTAGCCAGCCACCAGCTCCGAGCGGTCGACCTCGACCAGCTGCCCCTTGGAGAGCAACCCGAGCGCGCGGTAGATGCCGGCCACCAGGCGGGCCACAGTCGTCTTGCCGGTGCCCGGGTTGCCGTTGAAGATCATGTGCCGGGTGATCGTGGTCGACTTCAGACCGGCCTCCGCGCGCAGCCCTTCGACCCGCAACACCGCGGCCTGGCGGTGGATCTCTGCCTTGACGGCCTCGAGGCCGACCAGGTCGTCGAGCTCGGCCAGCAGCTCCTCCACCGTCTTGGCGGGCAGCTCGGGCTCGGCCTCGACCTCCGGCTCAGGGGCATCGACCGGTGGCGGCTGGGTGGCCACTGGGTCGGGCTCCACCTCCTCAGTCGGTGCGGCCGCACCGGGCGCGTCGACGCCGGCGAGGCCGCTCAGGTCGAGGCCGGCAAGCTTGCGCTGCACCACCGAGAGCTGCTGCACCAACGAC
>JBAUWM010000528.1:0-3724 GCA_049583775.1 Nocardioides sp. | reverse complement strand
ACCGCTCGCGACTGGCCGATCCTCATCGAGATGGACCGGGAGGGCGACTACTCCGAGGTGGTGTACGACTACGCCGATCAGATTGCCGCGGGCAACACGCCAGCCGGCTTCGAGGGCGGTCTCGGCTGCCCATGACCGGCCGGGGTGTTCGTAGGTGACCCGGGTGTTGTTGGCTGGTCGTCGTGGCCCACGACGACCAGCCCGACGACGTCCCACTCGACCCGCGCGCCCCGGTCACCGTGGCGGTCACCCGTCACCTGGCCGCCGGTCACGAGGCGGAGATGATGAGCTGGCTCAACGCCGGCATCAACCTCGCTGAGCGATTCCCCGGCTTCCTGGGCGCCGGGTGGGTACGCCCCGAAGCCGGGTCGGAGACGTGGCACATGCTCTACCGGTTCTCCGACCATGACTCGCTGTTGCATTGGGAGCTTTCGCCGCAACGGCAGTGGTGGCGCTCGTCGGCGTCCGGGCTAGGCGTCGTCGAGGACCGCTCCGAACGCCGCACCGGCATCGAGGGCTGGTTCGATGTGCCGCAATCAACGCTGGTGGTCGACGTGCCGAGGTCCACCCCGGCCGCGCCGCCCCGCTGGAAGCAGGCCAGCACGATCTTCCTGGTGTTCTTCCCGTTGAGCGTGCTGGCCAACTGGGTCTCCCGCGAGTACCTCGACGATGTCGTGCTGCCGCTGCGGGTGTTGATCACCGTGTTGGTGATGACGCCGGTCATGACCTACGTGGCGCTGCCGTGGGTCACCCGCCAACTGCAGTGGTGGCTCCAGGGGCAGCCCCCTCCCTGGCGGCGTTCACGCTGACCCATCCCCTGTTGGCCCCTGTTGGCCCCTGTAGGCACGGGTCAGCGTCCACATCGGGGGCAGGGCATGCTGGGGACATGCTCGACGCTCCTGCCCGCCGGGCCCTCGGCCCGGCGCTCGATCGCGTGGCGGGTGTGCTCGACCGGATCGGCTTCAGCCCCGGAGTCGTCACCGCGGTCGGCTGGCTGGTCGGCCTCGGCGCCTGCGTGGCCGCGGGCACGGGGCACTGGTGGGCCGCGCTCGGGCTCTGGCTGGCCAACCGCACCCTCGACGGACTCGACGGCGCGTTGGCCCGACGTCGAGGTTCGACCGAGCTCGGTGGCTACCTCGACCTCGTGGCCGACTTCAGCATCTACGCAGGCTTCGTGGTGGCGGTCGGCATCGAGCGCCCGGAGGCCAGGGTGGCCTGCTTGGCCCTCTTGCTTGCCTACTACGTGTCTGGCACAGCATTCCTCGCGCTCTCGCCGCTGCTCGAGCGCCGCGGCGACGCCGGCGACGGCCGGTCACTGCTGTTCGTGGGAGGACTGGCCGAGGGGACGGAGACCGTGCTGGCCTACGCCGCCTTCTGCGTCTGGCCCGAACACGCCGAGCTGATCGCCTGGATCTTCACTGCGATGGTTGGCCTGACCGCAGCCCAGCGGGTGGGCATCGGCATCCGCGCGCTGCACCCGCACCGAACACCTCAAGTGAATGCAACCAAGCAACGCTCGCATGAGTGACCGACGCCCTCGTCTGGCACTGGGGGTCGGCCTCGCCCTGGGCGCCCTGACCCTCGCCGCCTGTGGCGGCGAAAGTGGCCCTGCTGAGACGGTGGCGCTCGACGACTGGCAGGCCGTGCTCGACGAGGCCACGGGCCAGACCGTCGACTGGTACTACTACGGCGGCGACGAGCGCCTCAACACGTTCGTCGACGGGGAGGTCACCGACCGGCTGGCCGCGCTCGGGGTGACGCTCAACCCGGTGCGCATCGACGACACCGCCGACGCGATCGACAAGGTGCTGGGCGAGCAGCGCGCTGGTCGCCAGTCCGGCGGCTCGGTCGACGCCATCTGGCTCAACGGTGAGAACTTCGCCACCGGTGTGCAGGCCGACCTGTGGCGGTGCGGCTGGTCGGAAGGTCTGCCCAACGCCGAATTCATCGACTTCGACGACCCCGCCATCACCAGCGACTTCGGCGTCCCGGTCGACGGATGTGAAGCGGCTTGGCAACAGGCCAGCTCGGCCCTCGTCTACGACTCCGCCCAGCTCGACGACGCGGACGTCGACTCGGTCGACTCCCTGCTCGCCTGGGCCGAGCAGAATCCGGGCCGTTTCACCTACCCCGCGCCTCCCGACTTCACCGGGTCGATGGCCGTGCGCACGGTGCTCTACGACCTCATCGGCGGCCCCGCCAACCTGCCGTCCGAGTTCGACGAGGCGGCCTACACCGACGCCGCCGACCAGCTCTGGGCCAAGCTCTCCGCTGTTGCTCCCACCCTGTGGCGTGGCGGCGAGACCTATCCGCAGAGCCAGGACGAAGTCGAGAAGCTCTACAGCGACGGCGAGATCAGCGCGTTCTTCACCTACGGGCCAGGCAGCGTCGGTCCGAGCGTCGAGGACGGCGTCTTCCCCACCACCACCCGCGAGGCGGTGCTCGAGTCGGGCAACATCAGCAACATGAGCTTCGTGGCAGTGCCGGCCAACGCCGGCGACCAGGCCGGCGCGCTGGTGCTGGCCAACGTGCTGCAGGAGCCTGAGGTGCAGCTGGAGCTCTATCGCAGCAACGGCATCTTTCCGGCGATCGACCTCGACCGGCTCCCACCCGAGCTGCAACAGGCGTTCGCCGACGTGCCCACGTCGCCGTCGGTGCTGAGCCCGGCTGAGCTCACCCGCAACGCGGTGCCCGAGCTGGCCTCCGACTACCTGCGCCGCCTCGAGGAGGACTGGGTCACCGAGGTGCTCCAGGCCAACCGATGACCTCAGCCCACGGAGCTCACCTCAGCGACCTCGCCGGACGCCGGATGCCCGAGCGGGTGCGAGTCGCCCTGCTCCTGGCACCCGCGCTGGTCGTGGTCGGTGTCTTCTTCGTGGGCGGCCTCGCGCAAGGAGTGCTGCAGAGCCTCGGGCGCGAACCATTCGTGGGTGAGTCCACCTGGTCTCTCGACGCCTACCGGTCAGTGCTGACCGACCCGGCATTCCGGGCCTCGCTCGCCATCACGGCGCGCGTGGCCGTGCTCTCGACCCTGATCGCCACCGTTCTCGGCGTCGGCCTCGCGTTGCTGGTACGCCGGGTGGGTGGTCGAGCCGCGATGACCGGTCTCTTTCAGAGCACCTTGGCCATCCCACACCTGGTGGGCGCGCTCAGCATCGGGCTGCTGCTGGCGCCCTCGGGACTTCTCTCGCGTGCTGCATCGTCGGTCGGTCTGGTCGACGACGTGCAGGACGTACCGGCGCTCACCCAGGACGCCTTCGGCTGGGGCATCATCGCCGAGTACGCCTGGAAGGAGACGCCGTTCATCGCGGTGGTGGCCCTGGCCGCACTCTCGCGCAGCGTCGTCGACCTGGAGGACGTCGCCCGCACCCTCGGCGCCGGACCGTGGGCCAGGCTGCGCTCGGTGACGTTGCCGCTGCTCGCCGCTCCCGTGGCCGCCGCGTCGGTGCTGGTGCTGGCCTTCGCGGCCGCCTCCTACGAGGTGCCTCGGCTGCTGGGGCGCCCCTTCCCGGCCACCCTGCCGGTGGAGGCGTTCACCCGGTTTCGTGACCCCGACCTGACCGCTCGTCCTGAGGCGATGGCGATCGCCACCGTCGTGGCAGTGCTCACCGCGCTGGCTGCGGTCGCCTACCTGCGCCTGATCTCGCGTCTCTCGGGGCGAGCCCTGTGACTGGCCCTCGGACCAGCACTGGTCGTCTGCCGCGGGTGCTCGTGCTCGGCGCCA